>CAYRSF010000013.1:0-26034 GCA_964427035.1 uncultured Alistipes sp. | reverse complement strand
CGCTGTACTGCGTCGAAACGGTGGCATCGAGACGCGAGCCGTCCACGGTCATATTCATGGCGGACACGTCGTCAGCCGCGCAGTTCTCGCCGAATACCACATCCAGCAAATCGGCGGCAGGAGCCTCGACAATCCAATCCTGTTCGATGGTGATGAAACTGAATGTTTCCGGATGCAGCGAGGACGAGAGTTTGATGCGAGCATTACGGACATCGCCGCTCTTGTTCTCGGCTACGGCAAGCACGAGCGACGAATTGTCCTTGCTGCGTTCGGCAAGCCAGAGCGCACCGTCGCCGAGGTCGTATGTCCACGACTCCTGATTGGTTTCGACGGCGATGTTCAGTTCCTGAGCATAGCCGCTGAGTACGAAAGCCGTATTCACGGGGTCGAGGTACGGCTGTTCCTCCTCCTGCTCGATAGTGTAAGAGTAAACGGAGTCGTTCATGACGAACGTTACGGATGCCGACCGGGCAGAGCCGCTTCTGTTCGCCGCAGCGAGCACCTTTACCGCGGTGTCGCCGGACGCACCGGAGGTATCCGACAGCGAGAAACCCGTCGCATTTTCGGATAGTGAAGCCGTCCATGCACCGGAAGCATATACCCGGAAAGAGACTTCCTGAGCCTTTCCGTCGATTTCGACAGGGACATCCGTCGAAACCGTTCCACTCGGACCGAGAACCTTGAAGATCGGTATGCGATCGAGGTTCTCCCCACCAGAATTACAAGCCGCCATCAGGAGACCCGTAATTGCGATCAATAATAGATTTCGTTTCATAAATAGGTTTGAAATGTTTGTTTTGGGTGTTACTTGCTTGTTTCGCATAAATGTATAGTCCCCCCTCATCCGCCTCCGTTTCCGCTTCCGGGGAAGCGGAGCGACAGGAGGGGACAACCTTCGTATTATGATTAGATAAAGAACTACCAGTCAGCCGATACAGACATGTCGTAGAGTTCGCGCGGACGCTTCATCGTTTCGGAATAGGTTCTGCCGAAACCGTCCGTTACCGTTATTTCCAATGTGGATGTCGCCGACGAACATGTCGTCTCGAACATGTGAGAAGTCGGCAATGCAGGAAATGTAAGCGCGGCGGAGTTGGTATTCATGCGGGCCATATTGAAATGTACGACATGCAGCGGATCGCAGGCATCGACCTGACGCACCGTCAGAATTTTGCCCGTTTCAACCTCGCGCGCCTCCACCCGCCAGTGCGCATCCCAGTTGAACACATTGATAAGCACTGCATTGTCTTTGCGGGTTCTGTCATATCCGCATGCGTACTGCGCAAACAGTTCTTCCGTAACCGTTGTGAAGTCGTTCGCCACTTTCGGGCAATATTTCGCACGCGTAATCAGACAGTTGTTCAAATCGTAGGCTCGGAATTGGTAATCGGCGCGGCGTCCGATCGGCTGATAATACCACCGCACGTCCTCCGGAGACCCGGCACCGATGTCGAACACTTCGTAGCCGCCGGGAACTCCGTCGCGACACATGTGGCATCGGTTGGCGGAGTATTTTCCCGTCCACCACCAAGTGGCGCAAACCGCCGGAATGTTATGCTCCATAACGCGGTCGCCGATATAATTGTTGTAGCGGATATGTGTATGGCCCGTAATGAAATGCACCTTGTAGTCGGAGAGCAGTCCGTCCAGTCGCGCACGCTGCTCGGCAGGCATCATATATCCGAACTGCAAAGTGCCGGAACTTATGTTGTAGCGCGTCGTATACGGAATATGCATGCCGACGAACAGGGTCGTTCCCGCCGGGACGTTCTTCAAATCGCCGGCAAGCCATGCCCACTCATCGTCGGACAGACCTTGTGCATAGGAGAGGTCGCCGATTCTGCCGTTTGCGCCGCCATTGTTGATAAACAGCGTATTGTCCAACTGTATGTAATGTATAGCACCGATATTGAACGAATAGTAGGTGGGACCTATATCGGTGCGGAACGCATGTTCGGATTCGAAATCGTCGGCTATGTACGGATCGTTGTCGTGATTGCCCGGCGAATTGAAGACAGGCATATTCAAATCCGACATCTGGGCGGCATACGTCGTCGGAGTGTAACTGTTCCTGTACCAGTATTCGTCCCACGTCAGGTCGCCGAGACTGATGCCGCAGAGTTTCACCCCTTCGGCACGCGCCCTCGCCGTCTCGCGTTCGAGGTCGGCATGGAATCCCGACATGAACTGCCTGACGTCGTCGGTTCGGTTCGCAAGATGAGTGTCGGTGAATACGATTACCCGATGACGGGTATTGTCCTCGGGTGCGAGCACGAAACTGCGCTGCTCGTACTGCGACGGCTTGCCCGAAAGATAGCGGAAGAATTGCGGAATCGAACGGTTTACAGCCACACGGTAACCGCTCGGCACGGAAATGAACACGTATCCGCGACGTTTGAGAGATGACATGTAATACATGCCGTCGGCATCGGTAGTCGTTACTTCCAGACCGTCCGACACCGTTACTCCCGCAACAGGATTGCCGTTCCAGTCGATTACCCGACCGTAGAGGGTATAACCTCCGGCATGCGGCAACTCGCTGCCGTCCGTTACGTCTATGAATGTCGTGCCGAAATCGATATTTCTGCCGCCGACATGCGCCGATACGGCGAACATCCCGCCGATGAATTCTTTCGGAGTCCTGAACTCGACGCCCCTCTCCTCGTCGATGCTCTCGACAGGCAGCGTATGGGTTTCGCCGCTTCCGTCGCGGGCGACCAGTTTTATGCAGTCGCCCTCTTGCACCCCGCTGCACGGAATCGAATAGGTTCCGCCCAACGGCATCTCCTCGACGCTCTTGATTTTATACTCGGAAATGTCGGGAAGCGTCGTCGTTACCGGAGGTTCGGGAGGCGTCGGACCGGGCTCGTCTGGCGGAATGCCCCCTCCCGCGGATTTTTCAGTACACGCAGCCGCACACGCAATTACAGCGGCATACATCAGCAAGCGATTTATCTTGACAAGTTTCATAACGCTGAAATTATTCGATTAGCGGCGTTTTCGGGGTGGAGCCGATGTGAGTTTCAGCATGTGGTCGAGCAGAGCCGAAGCCTGCGCATCGGTAAGCGACAATACGGTGTGTTTGCCCGACTCCGACGGTTCGAAATCGGTGTAGCCCTTGTCATCGACCGTAACAGTGCCTTTCCGACCGGCGGTGAACATCTCCGGATGGAAGATATAGATTGCCGACAGCACGTCCCACGTCGGACGGTCGTAAGGCATCGCATGGTAATTGACATATCCGTCGGCAAGCGGATGATGTTCGGTCCACGCAAGTCCTTCCGTAACGGCGGAAGATGGGAACATTACCTGTTTGCCGAGTTCGAACGGATTCTGGACAATCGGAGTATCCCACTCGTCGAACACCTTTTTCATCGCCGGGATATCGTTCTTGACATTGAATTCTGCCCGCTTCTTCGCGCCGTAACTGCCCGCCATTATCGAAAGCATCTTCACTTTGCGGGCGACCAGTTCGCGACCCGCAAGCGGCGAAATATCGTCTGCCGGCGAATCGAGCAGTTTGGCGAGTTCGGTCGCGAAACCGAGCGAAAGCACGACGACGGAGCAGTCGTCCGCTTCGGCGAGAATGCGGCGGTAGAGTTTCACCTGCGTTGTGAGTCCGGGCAGGCGTTTGTGCCGCGGATAGATATCCGAATATACGACCGGCAGCGTATAATCCGGTGCGGCGATATTGATTACCGGAGTGTTCGACCGCGCCAACGGAATATTCGGGTAGCCGTACCAACAGTTCAAGATGTCGATGTATTCCGTCGCCGTCGGGCTGTACTTGTGGTTGCCGATAGCGACTATATCGACAAGTCCCGCATCGGCATATTTGTAGAGGACATCGAGCGCGATTGCATCGTCTATGTCGTTGCCCATATCGGTTTCGACAATCAGCCGCACCTTGTCGCCTCTTCCGGCCGATACGGTCGCCGTCGCACAAAGCAGGATTGCGCAGACGAGCGACAAAAATTCGAGTTTTTTCATATTCGGTTAATTTTTGTAATTTCAGATACGGTGATACGGTAAATCAGTTTCCGCCGGAAACGATTATCAGCGACAATCCGGCGATGAACAGACAGAACATCAGAGCGAGCAGAGCATTGACCGACCGGTCGGCACCCTTGAACTCCTTCCAGATGAATACGCCCCAAATCGCGGCTATCATCGGTGCGCCCTGACCGAGAGCGTACGATATCGCTGCACCCGCCTTGCCGGCAGCGATGTAACTGAATGCCGTGCCGAGGCACCATATCGCGCCGCCGAGCATTCCGACCGAATGCGCCGACGCCTTGCCCGCGAAATAATCGCCGTAACCGACCGGTTCGCCGACGAACGGGCGGCGCATGACGAACGTGTTGAACACGAAATTTGAAAGCAGCACTCCGAGCGAAAATACGAATATCGCCGAATACGGAGTAAGCATTCCCGCCATAGGATTTTCAAAATTGTCGATATCCATCGCGACTGCCACGAAGCGGTAGAAGAACGACATCAGCACTCCGGCGAGTACGGCGAGTGCCAGCCCCTTGCGGTTGCTGTCGCTTTTCGCGCCCCGGCTGACACGACCCGATGCGATGCCGTTGCAGATAATGGCGACTACGATAAGCGCGACACCGAGAAACAGAATTGCCGGATCGCCCTTCGGTGCGCCCAGATAGTTTATCAATACGCCCAGCACGAGTGCGAGACCTACACCTAACGGAAATGCCACGGCAAGTCCGGCGAGCGAAACCGAAGCGGAAAGCAGAATGTTCGATGCGTTGAATATCGCACCGCCGAGCACCACGCTGCCGATGTTCTTCCACGATGCCTGTCCGAGGTCTTCGACGAACGGACGGCCGAGCGAGCCGCAACTTCCCATGGTCAATCCGAGAACGGCGGCGAACAGCACCATTCCTATTACATAGTCCCAATAGAAGAGTTCATAACGCCAACTCTTCGACGCGAGTTTCTGAGTATTCCCCCACGAACCCCAGCAAAGCATCGTAACGAAGCAAAATACGACTGCCAATGAGTAACTCTCTACGATAAACATGATTTTAAGGTTTTATTCGGTTAGTTTCAAAATTGATTTTCATACACCATTTCCCCGTCCCGGTTCAGTTCAGCACGGGAAAGTCGTTTCATCTTTTCGCTCCGCCATCCGCATATTTCGCCGGCTCGAATCCGTCCACCTCGCCGCGTGTCGGCAATGACGGCTGCGCTCCCGCACGAGTAACCGAAATCGCCGATGCCTTCGTCGCGAACTCGGCTGCCTCGCAAACGGTTTTGCCCTCCGACAACGCTGCGCACAAAGCACCGTTGTACGTATCGCCCGCCGCCGTCGTATCGACCGCTTTCACGCGGTATGCAGGAATCACCGCCCGTTCCGTCGCGCTCCTGTAAAGCGAGCCTTTGCAGCCCAAGGTTACGATAACGTTCTGCACGCCTTTCGCAATCAACATTTCGGCTGCCGTCTCCGCCTGTTCGATGTTCCCGACAGGAATTCCGGCAATGACACCGCATTCGGTTTCGTTCGGAGTCAGCATATAGCATTTCGACAGCAGTTCGTCGCTCAGTTTCGCCGCAGGTGCAGGATTGAGAATCACCTTTACGCCCGCATCGAAAGCGACAGCCGCCGCATGTTCGATAACGGGCATCGGAACCTCCAACTGCATCAACAGATAATCGGCGCACTCGATTCGGTCGCGCATCGAATCGACATCGGCGACAGACAGCCCGTTGTTCGCTCCGCCGGCAACGACGATACAGTTTTCGCCCGCATCGTCCACCGTGATAAGAGCCACTCCCGACGGGGCGTTTTCGTCGCGCAGGACGGTCGAGGTGTCGATTCCCTCGGCGGCATACTGTTCGACCGCACGATCTCCGAACATGTCGCATCCGACCTTCGCAATAAATGTTACGGGCAAACCCAGACGTGCAATCGCCACCGCCTGATTCGCCCCCTTGCCGCCCGCCGCCATCATGAAATCGCCGCCGAGAATGCTCTCTCCCGGACGCGGCATGCGCGGCGAACGAATAACCAAATCCGTATTAGAACTGCCTAAAACGACTATCTTACTCATTTTGCGCATCATAGTTATATTTTATCATATTGTTTTATAGATATTTGTATTTGCACAATCGTTTGCGCAAATATATTCTGTATTTTTTTAAACTGCAAAGATTTTTTTCTTTTTTTTTACACAAAATATTATCTTTGTATAAGAAACGATATATAAATGGGAAAAAGCACACTTATCGACCTTTCGGAGCGCACGGGATTTTCTGTCTCGACCATATCGCGTGCGTTGAACGGACAGGCGGCAAAATATCGCATAAATCACGAAACCGTCGCCATAATCAAAGCGGAGGCAGAACGCTGCGGATACACGCCGAGTATCATAGCAAAAAGTTTGCGCACAAAAAACACCAAAACGATAGGTTTGATTATTCCGTGTATCGAAAACCCGTTTTTCGCGATGATATCATCGGTCGTCATATCCGAGGCGAAACGCATGGGCTACACCATTATAATCTTCGATTCCACCGACAATGAAGCGGACGAGCAGGACGGAATACGATCGCTGATATCGCGCAAAGTGGACGGCATAATCGCCGTACCGTGCGGAAGCGACCCGTCCAAACTCGAATCGGTAAGCGCATCGACTCCGGTCGTGCTGATCGACCGCTATTACGAAGATTCGGGTCTGCCGTACGTATGCAGCGACAATTACACCGGCAGTTGCGAAGCAGTCAATTATCTGATAGACAACGGGCACCGCGACATTCTGTGTATACAGGGCAATATTCACACCTCACCGACCCGGCATCGCGTGAAAGGATACTTGGATACGATGCACGCAGCCGGACTCGACGGCTGCACAAACGTTTGCGGCAACAGTTTCTCGATAGACAACGGCTATCTCGAAACCAAACTCGCGCTCAATTCGACGAATCCGCCGACAGCGATATTCGCCCTGAGCAACACCATTTTATTCGGCGCGATAAAGGCTATACGCGAATCCGGTCTGCGCATACCGCAGGACATTTCGGTAATTTCGTTCGACTACTCGACGCAACTCGATTTCATCGATCCCGCCATTACGCATATCAGTCAGCCGATAACCAATATCGGAACGCTCGCCATAAAAATTCTGATGCAGAAAATCTCGAACGGCTCGCAGGACGCCGCACAAATAAAGTTGCCCGTAAAACTGGTAATCAAGGACTCCGTCAGAAATCGGAGCCAGTCGAAAGATTGACGAGTATTTATTTCCGTGTCGCTGTTAAGGTAGAATAAGTGATATAGGTAATATAGGTATTATAGGTAGAATGGGTGTTATAGGCAGTATGCTGTGCCGCACCTGTTCTGCCTATATTACTTATAGGACCTATATTACCTATAATGCAACACGATTCGGTTATCGGTCGCTCGCGCAAAACAGAGTGCGGATAAAGGGACTCGAACGGCGCAGCCGAAGCCGAATTACCGCTGAAATAAAACACAAATAATTCGGCAACCCCCTGCCAAATGTACATTTGCCGCAATTTGCGCGAGCCGACGAAGGAGGTTTGAGGAGGCGGAGAAATCGGCAAGTGCACTTGCACGGTTTCGACGCGAACGAAAAAAGCGACCGGTTATCGGTCGCTCGCGCAAAACAGAGTGCGGATAAAGGGACTCGAACCCCCACGCCTCCCGGCATCAGATCCTAAGTCTGACGTGGCTACCAATTACACCATATCCGCAATAATGCAGACGCAAAGGTAACCAATTTTTTATAAATAACAACCGGCATGTCGGCGGTTTGCGGAAAATCTGTAAATTTGCACCCGTAAACGACTGTTGCGAATCGATGAGCGCGCAATTTCGTGCGATACGCCGCACATGGCGGCACTCGATTCGAAGACCAAAATTTTGTACGATGCCCCGTATCGTAAATCTCACTCTCTCGCCCAAGCAGGCTGCCGATGCGAAATTCTACACTTCGCAGGCTGCCCGCACCATGCATGTTCGCGAACAGGATATAGCCTTGTTGCGAATCGTAAAACGTTCGGTCGATGCCCGTCGGGGCGCACTCAAAGTCAATCTCTCGCTCGAAGCGTTCATCGACGGCGAACCGCAGCCTGCACCTCTGCATTTCGACTACCCGTCGGTCGAGGGCAGGCGCGAGGCGGTCATAATCGGCGCAGGTCCGGCAGGGCTTTTCGCTGCATTGCGGCTTATCGAATCGGGCGTGAAACCCGTGATTTTCGAACGCGGCAAGGAGGTCGTGGAGCGCGGCAAGGACATCGCCCGCATACAGCGCAATCAGGGCATCGACCCCGATTCCAACTACGCTTTCGGCGAGGGCGGGGCAGGCACGTTCTCCGACGGCAAACTGTTCACCCGCAGCAAGAAGCGGGGCGACTGCAATCGGGCGTTGCAACGGCTCGTATTTCACGGCGCATCGCCCGAAATCCTCTACGAGGCGCATCCGCACATCGGTTCGGACCGTCTGCCGCGAATCATAGCCGACATCCGCCGTCAAATCATCGCGTCGGGCGGCGAGATTCATTTCGGCAGGCGTGTTACGGCAATAAGGATTCGCAACGGACGTGTCGCCGGCATCGAAGCCGACGGTGCGAATATCGATACGGATACGGTCATCGTCGCCACGGGACATTCAGCCCGCGACATCTACGGGATGCTCGATGCCGGCGGAGTAAGGCTCGAAGCGAAACCGTTCGCAATGGGAGTGCGCATCGAACATCCGCAACCATTAATCGACCGCATACAGTACCATTCGTCAGAGCAGATGGAGTATCTGCCGGCTGCATCCTATTCGCTCGTCGCACAGACAGGCGGACGCGGCGTCTACTCGTTCTGCATGTGCCCGGGCGGATTCATCGTACCGGCCATGACCGATGCGTCCGAATCGGTCGTGAACGGCATGTCGCCGAGCCGGCGAAATTCGCCCTTCGCCAACTCGGGTTTCGTTACGGAGATACGTCTCTCCGATTTCGCGCATCTGCGACCGAAATACGGCGAACTCGCAGGATTGCAGTTCCAGCGCGAACTCGAACGTACAGCCCGCATGAACGGCGGCAGGAATCAGACCGCCCCAGCGCAGCGTGTCGCCGACTTCGTGGCGGGACGCAGTTCATCGTCGCTGCCCGAATCGTCGTATGTCCCCGGATTGGTATGTTCGCGCCTCGACGAATGGATGCCGCAATTCATGTCGTCGCGTCTGCGCGAGGCAATCCGCGTATTCGACAAGCGGATGCACGGCTATCTGACGAACGAAGCGATAGTCGTGGGCGTCGAATCGCGCACTTCGACACCTGTCCGCATTCCGCGCGACGCCGATACGCTGATGCACCCCGAAGTCGAGGGGCTTTTCCCGTCGGGCGAAGGTGCAGGATACGCCGGCGGCATAGTATCGGCAGCCCTCGACGGCGAACGAATCGCCGAAGCGGTAACCGGGTTCTTCAAAAGAAGGCAGACGCAAAGGAGATAACCGCCGGCCTCAAAGACCTTAACGGCAACGGGTCGCCGAAAAGGCGACCCGTTGCAGCAAAACGCAGGAGCGATACTACCGCTTCAACACGAAACGTATAATCGCCCATCCGCCGAAAATCTGCAACAACATTCCCGGGATTCCGATTCGGAAATCCTGCAATGCGTCGAACAGGTCGCCGACCATAATCCACTCGCCTATCGTTCCGACCGCCTGATAGAACAGCACCACGCCGACCATAATCGCGAAAGAGACCCGTCTGAAACGGTATGCCGCATAGCCGGCAGCACCGGCAAGCACAGCCGATTTGAGCAGTATCGCAGGCAGCGATGCGACGGCAGGCATTCCGAATGCCGCACAGTTCACGAGCGGCGACAGGAGAGCCGTGAGAAGACCGACGCGCCAACCGTATTTGTACGCGCCTACGAGCGTAAAGAAGTAAATCGGCAGCCATGTCAAGCCGCCCTGCGGCACTATGTGGCAGAGTTGCGGCAACGCGACATTGCCGAGAATGAAAAGCGCGGCTGCGACGTATGTACGTGCTTCGCCGTAACCGAGCGAATAGAGTTTTACCGATGAAGTCTGCATAATTTATCGTTTTTTAGTCCAACACAACCAGTTCGTAATCCTGCGTTCCCATGCCCAACTGCTCGGCATGGTCGAGCGTGTGCATGCCATGGCGCGAATCGATGCGCTCGATAAGGTGAATTTTGCCGTGGTCTTCCGATGCGCGCACCATATCGACGCAAGCCCTGTCGAGAGCCACCGGGTCGAGCGACGCGAGAATGCCGATATCTCCCATCTTCGGTTCCTCGGGCGTCGCGACGCAGTCGCAATCCACCGAGAGATTATTAGCGACACTGATATACAGAATCTTGTCGCCGCAGTGGTCGATTATCGCCTTCGCGGCTTCGGCCATAGATTCCAGAAAATCGTCCTGCGGAGGAAGATTTTTCCACACCGCATTCTGATTCTTGGTTTTGCCTGCCGAATGAATCCATGCCTTGCCTGCCGACGAAGCGATGCCTATCGAAATATTCTTTATCGCGCCGCCGAAACCGCCCATCGGATGTCCCTTGAAATGGGACAGAACGACCGTAAAATCGTAGCCGAGGTAGTTCTTGCCCACGAAATCCTCTTTCAGATGCTTTCCTCCCTCGACCGGCAGCGGCACTTCGCCGTCGGCATCCATGATATCGACCTCTGCAATAGCCGTAAAGCCGTGGTCAGCCGCCGCTTTCAGGTGGTTCGCGGTATCGGCGCGACCGCCGCCGTATGCCGTGTTGCACTCGATAATCGTTCCTTTCACCCTGTGCACCAAATCCTTTATCAGATTCGGATTCAGATAGTTGTTGTTGCCCGGTTCGCCGGTCGAAAGTTTCACGGCTACCCTGCCCTCCGCCTTGCGACCGAGCATGTCGTAGATTTTCACGAGATTTTCGGACGAAATCTCCCTGTACATGTAGACTTTCGGCTTCGATGCATCGGCGGTCGATTTTTTCGCCGCACAGTCGCATCCCGAAACTGTTAGCACTGACATAATCGTTAAAAATATAATTGGTTTCATAATGTTAAAAATTGAATTTCAGTCCGCCCATAACCGTCGCCCCCGGCATCGGATAACCGGCATTGATTTCATAACGCTGCGCCAACAGATTGTCGCCGCGCACCCATACGTCGAGCCACTTCGCTGCACGAAACTCGCCGCGGACGTTCCACAACACGAAATCCTCCGTCTTCTCCGTTCCGCGACCATTGGTTGCGACAGACGTATACAGCCCGCCGACATACTGCACTCCCGTAGCCGCCGACCAACGTCCGCGGACGAACGATGCGCCGACATAGAGTTTATGTTCGGGAGCGGCAAGCACGGGATTCTTCATGTGCAGGAAACTGTAATTGGCGTCCACCGACCATGAAGCATCGATTCTGTACGCGGTCTGCACCTCCACTCCGGCATTGTCGATTTTGCCGCTGTTCATGTTCAGCGGCGTCGCACCCTCGCGGGGCACTGCTAATATCAGATTCTCGCCGTCGATATAGAACACGTTCACGCCCCATGCGAGACGGTCGTTCAGCAGCCGTTGTGAAACGGCGATTTCATAGTTCCACATACGCTCGGGTTTCAAATCGGGATTTTGGGGCGGAAACATATACATTTCGCGAATCGTCGGATAGCGGAACCCTTTCGCTGCCGACATCTTCAATTCGAGCGCGCAAGGCAGGTGCAGCGACACTCCCGCCTGCGGAATCCACTCGCCGCCGACATGCGAATGATGGTCGTAGCGCAATCCCGCATCTATCGTAACACGGCTGCCGATATGCTGGCGGAAATCGATGTAGCCGGCGATTTCGTGCTGCGTCCTGTCGGCGATAACCGACCTTTCGCCCGCACGCTCTCCCGCCGTGTAACGGTTCCATGCCCTGCCGCCGAAACGGTAGCAATCGAATCCCGCCGTCAGCCGGTTGCCTCTGAACATGCGGACGCTCTGATACAACGACACGCCCATCATCTCGTCGCGCGAGTTGAACAGATACTCCTTGGGGTTGCTGTTGTCGTCGGAATCGACGGTATAACCGTCGTTGATTTTGTGGCGTCCCCAGTTATAGAACAGGCTCAACGCTCCCGAGGTTTTGTCGTAATCGTTCTCGACGGCGAACGATGTCATTCCGCGTGTAATATGCTGGTCGGCATCCTCCATCGGAACAGCGACCGTGCCGGGTTGCGACGCATTGAAATGCGTAACGTTCACGTCCGCCCGTATGCTCCACGCTTTCGAAAATTCGTATCCCAGTTTCGCATATCCGCCGTACTGTTCGAATCCCATATTCCTGCGATGTCCGTCGGTGCGGTCGTACGAAACCCCGGCCACGCTCGTAAAGCCCTTTACGCGCGCACGATTGACCGCTTCGGTCTGCAACGTGTTGTAGGAACCGTAACCCGCCACGACATCGGTGCGCACTCCGTCCTCCATCATCCGCCGCGTAACGATATTGACCACTCCGCCCATGGCGTTGGAGCCGTACAATACCGATGCGGGACCGCGCACGACTTCGGCACGTTCCGCCATAAGCGACTGATAGGCATCGGCTATCGGATGTCCCATCAGACCCATATACTGCGGATGTCCGTCGATAAGCACCATCAACCGTCCCGCTCCGCCGCTCAATCCCCGCAGCGAGATTCCGCCTGCCGCACCCTCCGACACGCCGTAGCCCATCACTCCGCGCGAGGTAACGAACAATCCCGGGACCTGCTCGGCAAGCAGCGGCAGCAGCGAAGGCTGTTTGCCGCTCTCTATCCTGTCGCGACCGACGACCGAAACCGTCATCGGCAGATGCCGCACGTCGGTTTCGCTGCGGGTGCCGGTTACGACCACATTCTCTATATCGACCCGCTTATCCTGCGGAATAGTGTCCCGCAATGCGGCCGCACGGCCGGTCTGCGCCCGAAGATTTACGGCCGAAAGGGAAAGTAAGATAACTAAAAGATGTTTCTTCATCCGGTTTAACTGCGTTTCTATTTCATTTGTCCGACGAAATCGATAATCAGCGGCAGACACTCCTCGGCGGTCTTGCAGTCGCGGCACAGAGTTTCGACCGGGCACCAACCGGTCTGGGTTCGGTTGGATATATGCGGCACCTCGATGGTGTAATCGACCTTCACGCCCGCATCTTCGAGCAGCATACGCGCAGGACGGCTTATCACGTCGGCGAACAGTCTGTCGATGCCGCCCAAAACCATCAATGCCGCAGCCCCCTTGCCGACGACCTTGTCGGCGATGAATGCACCGGCGAGAAATTCGCGTTCGGTTTTCAGCAGACGGAACAGGTCTTTGATTCCGCGTTCGCGGAAAATCCGTATCGCGTCGCCATTGCGTATGACGCACGAACAGTCCTCGATAAACAGGCAGTCGATGACATTCTGCCGCTGTACCGCGGTAAATGTTTTCTCCATATTGCGTTGTGTTTTATTTTTCATTCGCATCGATTTTCGCAACCGACAATCAATAACCGAACCGTTTTGCGGCTTCGAGCATACGCTCGACAATCTTTACGCCGAACGGGCATCCCGTTTCGCACGCCCCGCACCCGACGCACTCCGCAATCGGTTAAAACTCCTTTCCCTGTTTGAGCCTCTCCACGAAATCGTCGATGCGCCGCATCTGCGCCGGAATGTTTATTCCCTGCGGACAGTGATGCACGCACCGGTTGCAGCCGATGCAGTGATTCGCCTGACGCAAACGGGGCACGCTGCGGTCGTAACCTATCAGAAACGCACGGCGCGCACGACGGTAATCCTCGTCCTGCGAACTTACGGGAACATTGCCCTCGTTGATGCATTTGTTGTAGTGGGCGAAGATTCCCGGTATGTCCAATCCGTAAGGACACGGCATGCAATACTGGCATGCCGTGCAAGGCACGGACGGATAACGGAGCATAGCCTGCGCGGTATCTTCGAGCAGTTCGGTCTCGGCCTCGGTGCAAGGGTCGAGCGGCGAATAGGTTCGCAAATTATCCTGCAAATGCTCCATGTAAGTCATGCCGCTCAACACCGTGAGAACATTCGACGGCGTTCCGGCATAACGGAATGCCCATGCCGCGATACTGTCGTCCGGGCGATGCTGTTTGAGCCGTACCATCAGAAAGTCGTTGAGACTCGCCAGCCGGCCGCCGAGCAGGGGCTCCATAATCACCGCCGGAATATTCCGCTTCACAAGTTCGCCGTAGAGATATTCGGCGTCGGTATTGCGCTCATTCACCTCCTTGGCATGTTTCCAATCGACATAGTTCAACTGAATTTGGACGAAATCCCACCTGTACTCGTCGTGGTGCGAAAGCAGATAATCGAACACCTCTATATCTCCGTGATATGAGAATCCGAGATTGCGGATGCGCCCCGCGGCACGTTCCGCAACGAGGAAATCGAGTATGCCGTTGTCGAGATAGCGACCGTGCAGAGCCTCCATGCCGCCCATGCCGATGCCGTGCAGCAGCATGTAGTCGATATAGTCGGTCTGCAACTCTTTCAGCGAATTGCGATACATCGCCATCGAGGCTTCGCGGCTCCATGTCGAAGGCGCGAAATTGGAGAGTTTGGTCGCGATGAAATATTTGTCGCGCGGATAACGGCTCAAAGCGATACCCGTAGCGCGTTCCGACTGACCCTTGCAATACGCCGGCGACGTATCGAAATAGTTCACTCCGTGGGCGATAGCATAATCGACGAGTTCGTTCACGGCATTCTGGTCTATGTCGTCCGCCCCGTCGCGCGCACTGTCCCCCCTGACGGTAGGCCAGCGCATGCAGCCGTATCCCAACAGCGAAACCTTATCGCCCGTTTTGGGATTGATGCGATAAGTCATCCTGTCCGCAGACACTTCGCCGGCAACGGTACCGTTCCCGTTCGCCGGATTGCGTTTGGCGTCGCAACCTGCGACCGCAGCGGCGGACACTATGGCGGCGCCTGCACCGAGACGTTTGAGAAACTCGCGGCGATTCATTCCTTTTTTATCTTTGTTTTCCATTGCAGTGTCGATTTAGATTGTTCTGTGATTTCGGTGCCCTTCGACATATATCGCGCTGAACGGACGGGCAGGACAGAGGTTCTCGCATGCACCGCAGCCGATGCAGCGTTCGGTATCGACGACCGGAATTTTCGGCGAATCGGCGACACCGGAATCGGACGGCATCATCGTTATCGCTCCGCTCGGGCAATGACGGGCGCAGTTGCCGCACTCGACACCGTCGGTCAGCGGCACGCAGTTCTCCTTTATCCATACGGCATGTCCGATTTGCGTGGACGACTTCTCGGCCGCCGTTATCGGGCGTATCGCACCCGTCGGGCAGACCTCCGAACAGCGGGTGCACTCCGGACGGCAATAGCCGCGTTCATACGACATTTCGGGCTGCATCAGCGTCGCCAGACTGCCGGACGGACGCAGAACGCCGTTCGGGCAGACCGACACGCAGAGTTGGCAGCCGGTGCAGCGGTCGGACATATTGCGCGCGCTCAATGAACCGGCAGGAGTTATGCGGTCGCTACGCTTCGGAATCTTCTTGTCCGCTATCACGGCAAGTCCGCCGTCCACCTTTTTCTCCTGCGCCCTGACGACCGATGTCGCGGCGAAAAGTGCGGCAAGCGACAGAAATTTTCGTCGCGAGATGCCGTTGCCGCCCTCCGCGGCAGGTTCGGCATGCACCGGAGACTTGCGGCGCAAGGTATACGAAATCGCATGTTTGCTGCAATTTTCCAGACAGTCGAAACATGCGACGCAGCGGCTGTAATCTATCGCATGATTCCCGGCATCGATGCATGAAGCCTTGCATCGGCGGGCACACAAGCCGCAATCGATGCACTTGCCGGTATCGATAACCGGTCTGAACAGCGAATAACGCGACAAGCCGCCGAGCACCGTTCCTACCGGACAAACCGTATTGCACCATGTGCGTCCGTTCCGCCAAGCCAGCACGGCGATAACGGCGAACGTCGCCAGAGCCGCCCCGAATGTGACCGCGCTCCTTATCCACACGTCGGTTTCGTAAAAGGCATAACTGTCTGCCCGCTCCGCGAACCATGCCAGCAGATTGTTGCCCGCCTGCCATACGGGAGCGAACAGGTTCTGCGCGATACGCCCGAATGCGCTGTACGGCGCTATCAGCCTCGCAAAACCGCCGACAACGAGACCCCCGCCGGCAAGCAGCGACGCGACGAACAGAGCGAGCATCGCATAGCGCAGCCACGAAAGCGGCTTCGAATAGCGGAACCGGTTGCGCTTCACTCTGCCGGCAACGGATGAGATGCCGTCCTGCATCACCCCCAACGGACAGATTACCGAACAGTATATGCGTCCGAACAGCAGCGTAAGTATCGCCAACGCCGCTACAACGCCGAAATTCAGAGCCAGCAGAGCAGGCAGAAACTGAATCTTCGCCATCCATCCGAACCACGCATGGAGCGTCCCCGTAAAATCGAGGAACAGCAGCGTAACGAGAGTGAAGCACACGGCGGCGAATCCGATTCTGATTTTTCTCAACATAACTTTTTCGTTTCGTTTTCCCGCGGCCGGACACTCGGTTACGGCGGATTTCGCACATGCAAGCGACTGAAAGCGGGATAATTTATTTCGGACAAAGATATGAATTTTTTCGCGACTCCGTAATATACGTATTACGGTAAAACATACCAATTTTACCGATTATGCGAATAATGTCCGTATCCGCTATCCAACCGTCCGAAACAGCGGGACGGCAGGCATCAAAATTGAATAACCGCTCATACGCAAATGAAACGACCATTTTAGTACAAGATGAAAAAGACATCAGTATTTCTGGCAGCGGCTGTCGCCGCATGCGCAACTTGCCCGCAGACGATGGCGGAAACTCGCGATACGCTGAAAACATCGGGCATAAATCATATCGAAAAAGTCGTCGTAACCGGAACGCGCAGCGAAACCGACATGCGGCTGCTGCCGATGACGATATCGGTAGTAGACAGAAAGAAAATCGACCGCGGATTCCGCAGTTCGATACTGCCATCGCTGACGGAACAGGTTCCCGGTCTGTTCGTTACTTCGCGCGGCATCATTGGTTACGGAGTCTCGACCGGCGCATCGGGCGGGATGAGCATGCGCGGCATAGGCGGATCGCCGACGACAAGGCTTCTGGTTCTTATCGACGGGCATCCGCAATACATGGGGCTTATGGGGCACCCGATAGCCGATGCCTGCCAGCCGATGCTCGCCGAAAAGGTCGAAGTGGTACGCGGTCCCGCATCCGTATTGTACGGCTCCAACGCCATGGGCGGAGTGATAAACGTCGTTACCCGCAAAACGAAGGAGGACGGCGCGCGCACCGACCTGCGCGCAGGCTACGGCTCCTACAATACGGTACAGACCGAATTAACGAACCGTGTGCGCGTCAAGGGCTTCACGAGCACCGTTACCGGCTCCTACAACCGCACCGACGGGCATCGCAGAAACATGGGATTCGAGCAGTACGGCGGCTACGGCAAGTTCGGATACGAGATAGGCAAACACTGGAATGCGGCTATCGACCTCAACGTTACGCATTTCAACGCATCGAACCCGGGCACCGTCTCCGCACCGCTCATCGACAACGATTCGCATATTACAAGAGGTATGGCTTCGTTCGCACTGAACAACGAATATGCGAATACCTCGGGTTCGATCAGCGTCTTCCACAACTGGGGCGTGCATAAAATCAACGACGGATATTCGGAAGGGGAATCGCCGCTCGACTATCGTTTCAACTCACGCGACCGCATGTCGGGCGTATCGGTCAGTCAAAGCATCCGTCTTTTCAAAGGCAACCGCACCACATTCGGAGCGGATTATTTCAATTTCGGCGGCAAAGCGTGGAACAAGTATGTCGCAGGCGAACGGGCGGGAGAGCGCAGCGAAATAGCCGACAAGGAGCAGCACGAAGCGGCAGGCTACATCGATTTCCGCCAAAACATAACGCGGTGGCTTATCGTGAACGCGGGAATACGCTACGACCACAATTCACACTGCGGAGGGGTTTGGATTCCGCAGGGAGGGATTTCATTCCTGCTGCCGCGCAACGCGCAGATAAAGGCGACGATAGGCAAAGGCTTCCGGTTTCCGACCATTCGGGAAATGTACATGTTTCCGCCGCAGAATCCAGATTTGAAATCGGAAAGTCTCGTCAATTACGAACTTTCGTTCAAACAGGATGCGGGAGGCATCATCTCCTACGGAGTGAACATTTATTGCATCGACGGCGACAACGCCATAATACTCGTACCGGCCGGCGGTCGCATGAAATACATGAATACCGGACGCATACGCAATTTCGGAATCGAATGCGAAACCGAACTGCGATTCTCTCCGGCGTGGACATTTTCAGCCAATTACAGTTGGTTGAAGATGAAATACCCCGTTGTCGCGGCACCGGAGCACAAACTGTTCTGCGGCATAAATTTTGCAAAAAAGCGGTGGAACGTATCGACCGGTGTACTCTACATACACGGGCTGTATACGCAGACCGACCCGATAAAGCGGGAGAATTTCGTGTTATGGAACGCCGACCTGAATTTCCGCGCAGCCAAGTGGATGGAGATATTCGTCCGCGGAGAAAATCTGCTGGCTCGCCGCTACGAAATCAATGCCGGTTATCCGATGCCGAAAGCGACCGTATTCGGAGGATTGAACTTTCACTTTTAAAACTATAAAAATATGAACACATCCACTGTCAAACTCCATTCATTGGGCTACTCGCAGGCAAAGACCTACACGACCGCCGCACTTTTCATTCTCGGCAACATCGCACTGCCGCAACTCTGCCATCTAATCCCGCAGGGCGGCGCAATACTGCTGCCTATCTACTTTTTCACTCTGCTCGGCGCATACAAATACGGCTGGCGGGTAGGTTTGCTCACCGCCATAGTTTCGCCGCTGGCGAACAGTGCGCTGTTCGGCATGCCCGCAGCAGCCGCAGTTCCGGCGATTATGCTGAAATCAGTTCTGCTCGCCGTCATCGCAGGCATGATTGCCTCGCATTATAAAAAGGTATCGATTCTCCTGCTCGCGACGGCAGTATTCTCGGCTCAGGCAGTCGGAACGGCAGTCGAATGGCTCGTATCGGGCTCCCTGTTCGACGCGATGCAGGATTTCCGTATCGGCATCCCCGGCATGCTGCTGCAAATCGCAGGCGTTTGGGCGATTCTGAAATACACTCTCAAAAAATAGACCCGCGATGAACAAAAAACTCGGACTGGGATGTATGCGGCTGCCGCTCACCGTCCCCGACGATGTTTCATCGATAGATATCGCCGAACTTTCACGAATGGCGGATCTGCTGCTCGAAAACGGATTCACCTATTTCGATACCGCTTATACATACCATGACGGACACTGCGAAACGGCACTGCGCAAGGCTCTCGTCGAGCGTTATCCGCGCAATGCCTACTCGCTGACCGACAAACTGCCGACGATGCTTCTCGAAAGCGGGGAGCAGCAGGAACGGATTTTCGCCGAACAACTCGAACGCTGCGGAGTCGGGTATTTCGACCGCTATCTGATACACTGCGCCACTGCGGCATTCTGCGAAAAGGCGGAACGATTCAGCAGTTTCGAATTCGCGATTCGCAAGAAACGCGAAGGTCTTGCCCGAATGATAGGCTTTTCGTACCACGATACGCCGGAACTGCTCGACTCCCTGCTCACCCGCTATCCGGAGATGGATTTCGTACAGTTGCAAATCAGTTACATAGACTGGGAGCGAACCCCGATTCAGGCTCGCCGATGCTATGAAACCGCCCGACGGCACGGGAAACCGATTGTCGTAATGTGCCCGCTCAAAGGCGGAATGCTCGCAGATGTTCCGCCTGCTGTCGAACGTCTGTTCAGGGAGCATGAGCCCGACGCGACGCCCGCCTCATGGGCGATACGCTTTGCAGCGAGCCACGAGGGTGTCGAGACCGTACTCAGCGGCATGTCGTCGGTCGGGCAGGTCGAAGAGGCTGTCGCATACATGCGGGATTTCAAACCGCTCGACGACCAAGAGCGCGCGATAGTGGACGAGGCGGCGGACATAATCTGCCGCACCACGCCGATTCAATGCACTTCGTGCGGCTACTGCATACCGGCATGTCCGATGAACATTCCCATCTCCGAGTATCTGCATCTGTACAATATGCGTATCGAATCGGAAATATCGGGTTCCGGCAATCCGGAGCCCGGCGACCGGAGGTTTTCGGGAGATAATTACGGCAAGGCATCCGACTGCATCGGCTGCAAACGGTGCGAAGGTTCGTGCCCGCAGCATTTGTCGATAGCGTCGTGGATTGCCAAGGCTGCCGGCATGTTCGATTCCGGCGGATACGGAGCAGTCCGAATACGAAACTGAAAATCGGGTATGCAGACGCATACCCGATTTCCGAAACGCATTCGCATGTCGCATCACGAGACCTTTACGACCGACCGTCCGAGCCATACCAGCAACAGACCGAGAGCGAAACTCAATCCGGCATAAAGACCGAAATAGAGCCACTGTTTCTGTTGCAGGAGCAGATACATGTCGTCGGCGAGCGACGAGAATGTCGTAAAGCCTCCGCAGAAACCGGTAATGAGGAAGACGTTCATTTGAGGCGAAATCATCTGCGTTTTCTCGGCCATTCCGAAGAAGATGCCGATTACGAAACTGCCGATCATGTTCACTGCGAAAGTTCCCCACGGGAATGCGGACACGAACAGCAGATGACAAAGTTTTCCGGTCAGGAATCGCAGGCACGTGCCGACGAATCCTCCCAAACCGGCGATAATCATTGCTTTCAACATAAGCGATATATTTTAATTGATACGCACATACGATTCCCAAAATATATGCCATTGGCATATATTTTGACTGCACGGCATAAACAAAAATACAAATAATTTCTAATTCTTTACAATATGCATTTAACACCAAGAGAAATCGACAAACTGATGCTCCTTTCGCTCGGCATGATTGCCGAACGGCGCAAAGAAAAAGGGCTCAAACTGAATTATCCGGAAGCGGTAGCCTACATCACCTCGTCTGCGCTCGAAGGCGCACGCGAAGGCAAAACCGTGGAAGAGGTCATGAAAGAGGCAGCGACCGTGCTCACCAAGCAGGATGTCATGGAGGGCGTAGCCGACATGATAACGCTGTTGCAGGTCGAAGCGGTATTCACCGACGGCTCGCGGCTCGTAAGCATCCATCACCCTATAAAGTAATTCTAAAACGACGAAACTATGAACAATAATAATCATGCAGCCGATGCCGAAAAGACATCGCAACAAAGTCTATATCCGAACGAAAAGGGATTCGTTCCGTCAAAGCCTGTCGTCGTCGGGGGCTCGATACTCGACCGCACTCCGATAGAGTACAACAACGGACGCAAAACCGTAAAACTTACGGTTCGCAACCGCGGCGACCGTCCGATTCAGGTAGGCTCGCATTTCCACTTCTTCGAGGTGAACCGTTATCTCGAATTCGACCGCGACGCAGCATTCGGCTGTCATCTCAACATTCCGGCTACGACGGCGATACGTTTCGAACCGGGAGACCAGAAAGAGGTCGAAGTCGTGGCATACGCCGGCAAACGGCGCGTGATAGGCTTCAACGGGTTGGTAAACGGATATACCGGCGACGAGGACGCCCCTACATATCTTCCGGCACGCCTGCGCGCATTGTGCAAAGTTCGCCGCGCAGGATTCATGATAGCGGGCGAAGACGTCAGAAAAAACATCGGCGCACCTGCCGGCAAATCCGTATCCGCTTCGAAGCCGGAAACATCTTCGACGCCGAAAACCGCTTCGACGCCGGAAACATCTTCGGCACCGGAAACCGCTTCGACGAATATAAAAGCATCGCAAATGAATAAAAACGACAAAAAATAGAATCTATGGCAACAATTTCACGTCAGGAATACAACGACCTTTTCGGACCCACCGTGGGCGACAAAATACGGCTGGGCAATACCGACCTTTACGTGGAGATCGAGAAGGATCTGCGCGAATACGGCGACGAAGTGGTTTACGGCGGCGGTAAAACCATACGCGACGGCATGGGGCTCGCCAACACAATGACCTCCAAGGAGGGTTCGCTCGATTTGGTAATCACCAACGTAACAGTCATCGACCCGATAATCGGAGTGGTCAAGGCGGATGTCGGCGTCAAGGACGGCAAGATAGCGGGAATCGGCAAAGCCGGCAACCCGAACATAATGAACGGCGTACACCCCGACCTCATTACGGGGGCGTCTACCGATGCCGTTTCGGGCGAACATCTGATACTTACCGCTGCCGGCATCGACGGGCACGTCCACATGATTTCGCCGCAGCAGGCATACGCGGCATTGAGCAACGGCATCACCACTCTGTTCGGCGGCGGTGTCGGACCTACGGACGGCAGCAACGGTACGACCATCACTTCCGGAAAATGGAATATCGAACGCATTCTGAAATCGTTCGAAACCATTCCGGTCAATGTCGGTCTGCTCGCCAAGGGCAACTGTTCGGGCGAACAGGCGTTGTCGGAACAGGTAGAAGCGGGCGCATGCGGATTAAAGATACACGAAGACTGGGGCTCCACCCCTGCCGCGATACGGGCTGCGCTCGGAGTGGCAGACCGCTATGACGTGCAGGTGGCAATCCACACCGACACTCTCAACGAGGGAGGCTACGTCGAGGACTCCATCGCCGCCATGGACGGCCGCACTATCCACACCTATCACACCGAAGGTGCAGGCGGCGGACACGCCCCCGACCTTCTGAAAGTCGCTTCGATGCCTTACGTGCTGCCGTCGTCCACCAACCCTACCCTGCCGTTCGGCATCAATTCGCAGGCCGAATTGTTCGACATGATCATCGTTTGCCACAACCTCAACCCGCAGATTCCGTCCGATGTCTCATTCGCCGAGAGCCGCGTGCGCCCCGAAACACAGGCAGCCGAAAGCGTACTGCACGATCTCGGAGTGCTGTCGATGATTTCGTCCGACTCGCAGGCGATGGGTCGTATCGGAGAGTCGTTCATGCGATCGTTCCAGACCGCATCCTTCATGAAGAATGCGGTTGGCAAACTCACCGAGGATGCCGACGGCAACGACAACTTCCGAGTGCTGCGCTATCTCGCGAAAGTAACCATAAATCCGGCGATAACGTTCGGAGTTTCGGACTATATAGGTTCCGTCGAGAAGGGCAAACTCGCCGACCTCGTACTGTGGGAGCCGCAATTCTTCGGTGCGAAACCGAAAATGGTCATCAAGGGCGGAATGATCAGTTGGTCGGACATGGGCGACCCGAACGCATCGCTGCCTACGCCGCAGCCGTGCTACTACCGTCCGATGTTCGGCGCATTCGGTCAGGCGTTGCCCGAATCCTGCATCTCGTTCGTATCCGACGCCGCCTGCTGCAACGGCATCAAGGAACATCTGTGTCTCGACCGCATCGTCAAGCCGGTGCGCCGCACGCGTCAATTGACCAAATACGACATGGTGTTCAACGGCTGCACGCCGCGAATCGATGTCAATCCCGAGACGTTCGAGGTTCTGGTAAACGACGTTCGCGCATACGTCAAGCCTGCAAAAGAGGTTTCGCTCGGACAACTCTACTGGTTCGGATAAAAACAAAAACTCCTTCCGCGGAACGGATGCTCGCGCATTCGTTCCGCGATTCTAAAAACAGAAGATAAACAGATGAAAATTTACACGGAAATCATCGGCAACATCAACTCTCCCGAATGGAAAGTGAGTGCCGAAGGGTTCGACACCGAATATATCGATCTCGACCAATGGACGGCGCAAAAGAGCCGGTTCGTCGCCAAAAGCGACCGCGGCGCAGAATACGCCGTCGCACTGAAACGGCACACCCAACTGCTCGACGGCGACATAATCGAATACCTTCCCGAAAGCCGCAGGATAGCGGTCGTACGCATCAATCTCAACAGCGTTCTCGTAGCCGACCTCGAAGCGTTGAAGAACGACACTCCGGAGAACATCATGCGTGTGGCAGTCGAACTCGGACATGCCATAGGCAATCAGCACTGGCCAGCCGTCATCAAGGGCTCGAAGGTATATGTCCCGCTGACGGTAGACCGCAAAGTCATGGAAAGCGTCATGCGCACCCATCATCTCGAAGGCGTCGAATACTCTTTCCGACCGGGTTCGGAGGTGATACCGTATCTCGCACCGCACGAAATCCGTCGTCTGTTCGGCGGCACCGGTCCCGACAGCGGCACGCATCATCACCACGAATATCACGAACACGCATGCACGGAATAAACCGCACCGAAACCGATGCGACGACGCTCATGCGTCTGCTCGAATTCACCGACTCGGCGTTCCCCGTCGGAACGTTCTCGTTTTCCAACGGGCTCGAAACGGCGGCGGAAACCGGCTGCGTGCATGATGCGGCGACACTCGAAGCCTTCGCACGCACCATGACCCGTCAGGCGGCATTCACCGACGGCATAGCGGCTCTGCATGCCTTTCGGAGTCGCACAGCAGGAGATTTTCTCGGGATTATCGAGGCGGACAGGCAGGCGATACTGTGCAAGATGAACGCCGAAGCGCGTCTGATGACATGCCGCATGGGAAAGAAACTTGCGGAACTCTCGAAACGCATCTTCGACGACGAAATACGCGACCGCTGGCTGACGTATATTGCCGACGGCAATGCGGTCGGGACTTATCCCGCGGCACAGGGCATAGTTTTCGCGGCATGCGGGATTTCGGAGAAAGGCTTGTTCTGCTCGCACCAGTACGGAGTACTCAACATGATACTCGGCGCCGCACTTCGATGCATCCGCGTTTCGCACTACGATACGCAGCGCATTCTGTTCGGCATGAGCGACGGAATCGACGCGCTGTACGGCGAAGTGCGCGACGCCTGTTTCGATGACATCTGCGCTTTCAATCCGCAGGCCGACATATTCGCATCGCTGCACGAAAAAGGCGGCAAAAGACTGTTTATGAATTAGAAACTTTAATAAAAAATGAACAACACTTGCAGAATAGGAATCGGAGGACCGGTAGGGTCGGGCAAGACCGCGATTATCGAGGCTATCACGCCGCGTCTTCTGGACATGGGGTACAAAATACTTATAATCACCAACGATGTAGTTACGACAGAGGACGCCAAGCACGTCCGCAAAATGCTCAAAGGCATACTCGTCGAGGAGCGCATAATCGGTGTCGAAACCGGGGCATGCCCCCACACGGCGGTACGCGAAGACCCGTCGATGAACATCGCCGCCGTCGAGGAGATGGAGGCGCGTTTTCCGGATGGCGACGTGGTGCTGATAGAGTCGGGCGGCGACAATCTGACACTGACGTTCAGTCCCGCACTGGTCGATTTTTTCATCTACGTAATCGACGTCGCGGCAGGCGACAAGATTCCGCGCAAGGACGGACCCGGCATTTCACAATCCGACATTCTCGTAATCAACAAGACCGATCTCGCACCGTACGTTCATGCCGACCTCGACGTAATGCGTCGCGATTCGGAGGTCATGCGTCCCGGCAAACCGTTCGTATTCACCAACTGCATGACGGGCGAGGGAATCGGCGAACTGATAGATTTGATACGTAAAACGGCTCTTTTCGACATCGATACGCGAAGCGAAAAAGAGCCCGAAACAACGACCGCAGCACGATGAACTTCACCGACGTCAAAGAGATGCGTCCCTATATCGGCGAGCCGAAAGCGATGCCCGTGGGGACTGCCGGCAAGGTCGGATACCTGCACATGGGCTTCGAACTCGACGGCAGCGGACGGTCGATTATGCGCGAGTGGGAACGGCGCACGCCCCTCATAGTGCAGCAGGAACTCTATTTCGACGAGGAGATTCCCGAAATGCCCTGCGTCTACATTCTGTCGTCGGGCGGTCCGAACGTGGACGGCGACCGCTACGAGCAGAGTTTCGTCGTGCGGCGCAACGCATTCGCCCATATTTCGACCGGCGCGGCGACCAAACTCGCCGAGATGCGCTACAACTTTTCGGGTCTGACGCAGAAAATCGAATTGGAGGACGGCGCCTATCTCGA
>CAYRSF010000012.1:0-46039 GCA_964427035.1 uncultured Alistipes sp. | reverse complement strand
GGTTGCAGCAGCATGACAAGCGTTATCATTCCCGACAGCGTTACTTCGATTGGAAATCGGGCTTTCTTCGATTGCAGCAATCTGACAAGCTTTACTATCGGCAACGGTGTTACCTCGATTGGAAAGGGTGCATTCTCCGGTTGCAGCAGCCTGACAAGTGTTACTATTCCCGACAGCGTTACCTCGATTGGAGAGGGTGCATTCGCCAGTTGTAGCAGTCTATTTTGTTTTACCGGGAAATACGCATCTTCGGATTTAAGATGCCTAATAGTATACGGTACAATTGTCGCCTTTGCACCATTCGGCCTAACTGAATATACCATTCCCGACAGCGTTACTTCGATTGGAAATCGGGCATTCTTCGATTGCAGCAGCCTGACAAGCATTTATTGCAAACCGACTATTCCTCCGACATTGGGATCGTATGTACTCTATAATATATCATACTCGGCTAAAATTTATGTTCCTATGGCGTCCGTCGATGCGTATAAATCGGCAACGAATTGGAGCGAATATGCGGGCGAAATCGTCGGGTACGATTTTTAAGGAACCTTACATGGCAAACTGAAAGCAGTAGAAATATCGACTGCTTTTTGTTTAGTTAGGCGGTTATTCGTTTCTTGCGAGGTCGTAAACCTCCGCGATTCTGTCGCACATCGCCCGCCACGAGAACCGCTTGCGCTCCTGAACGATATTGGCGGCGAAACGTTCCAGATTGTCGTTCTCATACAACTCCTCAATCGCCCGCGCCACTCCGTGCGGGGTAGGTTCGCAGACATACCCCACTTTGTCGTCCGGCACAATCTCCGACAGACCGCCCACGTCGGTTACAATCATCGGCGTACAGAAATTGTAGGCTATCTGCGTTACGCCGCTCTGGGTCGCGCTGCGGTATGGCAGCACCACGGCATCCGCAACGGAAAAATAGTAGCGCACCTCGCCGTCCGGAATGAACCGGTCATGCAGGATAACGCTCTCGCCGAGCGATTCGAACATCGGTTCGTACTTTTCGCGGTCGTCGTAGAATTCGCCGGCGACAATCAGCCGCAACCCGTCGCGCCGTACACGCTTCCATGCCGAAAGCAGAATATCCAGCCCCTTGTATCCGCGTATAAGCCCGAAAAAGAGCAGATATTGTTCGTTGGCATCGATGTGCAAATGACGGCAGGCTTCCGTGCGCTCGACACGTGAGCCGAAATTCTCGAACATCGGATGCGGCGAGAAAATCGCAGGCGCATCGGTATATCGTTTCAACTCGCGGTTCACCTGTTCCGACATATAAACGAAACCGTCCACCGCACCGAGATAATAGCAGTTGAACGGCTTGTCCGTAATATGGCGTTCGTGTGGCTCCACGTTGTCGATTTGGCAAACGGCCTTCGTATGCCCGTTGGAACGGGCGATGCGTGCGACCGTACCGAAACACGGAGCCATGAACGGCGTCCAGTATTTCATCAGTATCATGTCCGGTCGCTCGCGGCGCAGACGCCGACCGAGATTTATCCAGTTAAACGGGTTGCATGTATTCATCACCCGCTCGATATGCAGATCCTGCGGAGCAGGGGTATCGACAGTCTGACTTTTGCCGGGGAACAACAGCGAAGGGTATTGCAGCGAGAAGGTATAAATCTTCACCTCATCTCCTCGACGCATGTATTCTCTCGCCATAGTCTCCATAATCGACGCCAAACCGCCCCGATAAGGATGTGCCGGACCTAAAATTACGATTTTCATATCTTTCCGCACAAAGTTGCCCGAACGCGCATGCGGGAGCGGAATCGGTACATTCCGGCAACGCAGCGCAGATTGCAGGCGTATATTCGTTGCAAAGATAGAAAAAACCGGTTATTAAGCCCCTAATCTTCTTTGAATTTATGTTTCTTTACAATCTCCTTGCTGTGAGCGACGGACTGCAACGCGAGATACTGTGAGCCGTAATCCTTCATGTTCTGCAACTCGGTACGGAAAATATCGAGATGCTCCTCCTCTTCCGCCGACATGTCCTGAAACAGCCTGTGCGTTATCGCATCGTCCTCGGCTGAACACAAGCGCGAAAATTCGTTGTAAGAATCTATCGTGCCCTGTTCGAGTTTCATCGAAAAATCGAGAGCCTCGCCGACATCATTTATCTGCCGCGTTTCGAACAGCGGATTCATGTTCACATCGCCTTCGAGAAACAGAATGCGTTCGGCGATATGCTCGATATGACGCATCTCGGCAATCGAAATGCCGCGCATCATATTGGAAATATGCTCGTATCCGGCATCTTCGAAAATTACGTGGAAATACATGTACTGCAAGGTAGTGGCGATTTCCTTGCCCAACGCCTCGTTCAATCGGTCGATACTCCTCCGGTATTTATTCGTCTGCTCCATAAATTAAAGGTATTTACGACAAGCAGCGCAAATAAAATACCAAACTTTTCTAACGCCACTCCACTGTCGCCCGGCAAGCGACCGTTCCGTCATCGGTTTTAACCTCGAATATGGATGTTTCGCCGCGTTGAGCATATCCTACCGTCAGGGTTTGCCCGAGGCGTGATTCGTGGGTAAAATGTATATCCAGACGCAAAGGCCGGTTCTCTTTGAGCAGACCGATAGGCAGCATGTCTATCATCATGACGATATACCGCATCGTATTGACATGGCAATTGAAGTCGATATCGCTGTAAACCACCTTGTGTTCGCTGAAATCAGTCGGTGCGACGTCGAGAATCTTGTGCGGCACTTCGCACGGCGACGGAGCGTCGCACAAATGCGGCTGGCATATATCCATAATCTCGCTCAACCCGACCGGAACACGCTTCACATAATCTATCAAACACCATTGCGATACGGCGCGGCAAAAAATGCTGCCCGACTTGTCGATGACCTCGAAATTACGAGTGGACAAAACTCGGCTGTTCTCGTTCACCCACGTTCGCACCTCGATATCGGAATACTGCTCGGGACGATAATCGAGTTCGATAGCCATCCGCGACAGAACCCATGCCCGATTCTCTTTCGACAATACATCCACTCCGAATCCCTTGCGCTGGGCGTCCGTGCCGGCCGTATTGAGCAGATAACTGCCCATCGCCTCTATGGTCGCATTGAGTGTGAAATCCACACACTGCGGCTCTATTCTGTAAAAATACGATGTTTTCTCCGCCATATATTTTCCGTTCTGCGAAACCTCAGGACAGACCCGAACAGGTTTCAATATTTGCAAAGGTAGAATTTATCGGCGAGATACGCAATTTTCGCACCGTTTTAACGTTATTTGATAATAAACGGGCGTATAATCGAACATGTGTGCAACTTCTCGGTATGAATTTGGTTTTGTTAATATTTAATCATATATTTGTCCGCGGGTTGATGTGTACTTAACAGCAAACAGAAAACGTATAACACTAAAAAATGAGGAGGAAAGATTATGAGAGTGGTAGTAAAACTGGCAGCGGTAATGTCGAAGCGCAGAGTTTCGCTTGGCGAATTGTCTGAAAGAGTGGGCATAACGCCTGCCAACCTGTCCATTTTAAAGACGGGGAAAGGAAAAGCGATACGATTTTCGACGCTTGAAGCGATTTGTCGCGAATTGAAATGTCAGCCCGGCGATATACTCGAATACGCAGACGATTAGCAAGGCACAACTTATTCATATAAAAAAAATATTATGAAACGTTTATTTATGCTTGCGGTCGCGGTCATCACTGCGACCGCGGCGATTGCTCAAACAGCGAGCATACAGCCTGTCATTCCGGCAATACCGAATGACCCGGCTGTACGCAAAGGGACGTTGGAGAATGGAATGACCTATTACATTCGCCACAACGACAAACAAAAAAATCTCGCCGATTTCTACATCGTCCACGATGTCGGCGCAATTCAGGAAAACGACTCGCAGCAGGGTCTGGCGCATTTTCTCGAACACATGGCATTCAACGGCACGAAGAATCTGCCGGGCAAGATGCTCATCGAATATCTGGAAAAAGTAGGCGTCAAATTCGGTGCCAATCTCAATGCAGGCACGTCGTGGGATGTTACGCAGTATCTGATGCGCGACGTTCCGACCGTTCGCGAGGGCGTCGTGGACAGCGCATTGCTGATTCTCCACGACTGGTCGAACTTCATCGCGTTAAAACCCGATGAAATCGACTCCGAACGCGGAGTTATCATGGAGGAGTTGCGCACTCGCGACAACGCGCAGTGGCGTTCGATGATACAGTTAATCAAATCGCTCGCCAAGGGAACGAAATACGAGCACCGCAACCTTATCGGTTATCTCGACGGATTGAAATCGTTCGACCACAGCGACATAGAAGAGTTCTACAACACTTGGTACCGTCCGGAGTACCAAGCGATTATCGTGGTAGGCGATATCGATGTCGATAAGATCGAGAACAAACTCAAAACGTTGATGGCCGACATTCCGGCTTCGCCTGCCGATGCTCCGAAAAAGGAGGTTATCGTGGTTCCGGACAACAGGGAGCCTATCATCTCGATATTCACGGACCCGGAGATGCTCGAAAGCAGCGCATCGATTTACTTCAAGCACGAAGCGATGCCTAAGGAGATGAACAACACGATTCTTTACGAAAAGATTACGCTTATCAACTCGCTCGGAAGCGCGATGGCGAATGCCCGTTTGAACGAAATCGCCATGAAGCCGGATGCGCCGTTCACCAATGCATATCTGCACATCGGCGGCGTCGGTATCTGCCCTACTCTCGAAACGCTCATAATCAGCGTCAGCACCAAGGACGGCGGACTTGCAGACGGTATCGAAGCGGCTTATACCGAGTTGAAGCGCATCAGCAAACACGGTTTCACCGCCGGAGAGTTCGAACGTGCGCAGAATGACGTTCTTCGTCGCGAGGAGCGCGCATATACCAACCGCAACGACCGCAAGAATCAGGAGTACGTCCCGCGTTACATCAACAATTTCCGGCGCAACACTCCGATTCCGGATGCCGAAACCGAATGGAAACTCGACAGCGCATTGATAAAGAATATCTCGCTCGCAGAGGTCAATCAGGTGTTCAAGAACTACATTCACGACGACAATCAGGTTATTTCCATCGAAGCCCCAATCAAGGAGGGCGTTGTCAATCCTGCCGAAGATGACGTGAGGGCTATCATCGCCAAAGTGAATGCCGCTGACGTAGAGGCGTACGCCGACAACACGGTAAAAGAGCCGCTTATCGCAAACGATAAGGCACTCAAAGGTTCGAAGGTTAAGAAAACCGCAGTGAACGAGATTCTCGGCACGACCGAATGGACGCTCAAAAACGGCATCAAAGTAATCGTGAAGCCGACGACGTTCAAGGCTGACGAGGTTATAGTAAACTTCCGTTCGCATGCCGGAATGTCGGCTCTCAGCGACGAAGACTACCCTACCGCAAGTTTCTTCTATAATATAGTAAGCAATCAGGGAGTGTCCAAGTTCTCGGCTACCGACCTGACGAAGCAACTTTCGGGCAAGAGCGCGCGCGTCATAATGTTCCCTGCCGACTTCACGACACAGATGATCGGAATGGGTTCGCCGAAAGACCTCGAAACGCTGTTGCAGTTGCAGTATCTCTATTTCACCGATCCGCGTTTCAACAAGGACGATTTCGACGTTACGATAGGACAATACAGAGACTATTTCGAGAATTCGAAGACCAATCCGGAATACATCGTATCGAAAGAACTCGCCAACACGCTGTACAACAAACATCCGCGCAAGGAGATTATGTCGGTCGAGAAACTCGACAAGGTTTCGTTCGACCGTCTGCCTGCAATTTACAAACAGTTGTTCTCCAACGCCGGAAACTTCACCGTAACGATTGTCGGCAACGTGGATTTGAATACGCTGAAACCGCTCGTCGAGAAATACATCGGTTCGCTTCCTGTAACGAAACAGAAACTCGCGAGAGTCGATGACGGCGTAAGGCCTGTAAAGGGTATCGCAATGAACGATTTCAAGACCCCGATGCAGCAGCCTAAGGTCAGCGTTTACCGCGTATTCTCGGGCGAAATACCATATACGCTCGAAAATCAGGTCGCAATGACATTCCTTTCGCAGGCGTTGAATTCGCGCTATCTCATATCGATTCGCGAGGAGAAGGGCGGAACCTACGGTGTAGGTGTACGAGGAACGGTTAATCCGGATTTCGAGAGCAACTACATGCTCACCATCTATTTCGACACCAACGAGCAGATGGCTGACGAGTTGAGCGAAATCGTAATGGACGAACTGAAAAAGATTGCCGAGGAGGGACCGCTCACCGAAGATGTCGAGAAGACGCGCAAATTCCTGCTTAAAAACTGGAAAAATCAGATTGAGGACAACCAGTCGTGGTCGTCATTCATCGACAACTACTACTATCGCGGAATCGACAAAATCTCCAATTACGAGAAGGTCGTCGGCAAGATTACCGATGCCGATGTTCAGGCTCTTGCCAAAAAGATTCTCGAAGACAACAACATGACATACGTCGTAATGCGTCCTGAAAGATAATCGGACTGCAAAGCGACAAACTAATACGAAATCCCGCCGACAGATTCAACTGCCGGCGGGATTTTTATTGCCTGTTAAAGCGGCAGCACAAGCCGGCGTAACGCGAACGTTACGCGAAAAGACAGAAAAGTATCTGCCGAACCGTTCTGCCCGTCAATCGCTTATCGCTATCATTTAATCGACCTTAATTGCCTTAAAGACTTTAACCGCACGAATTCTCTTTAACCGGACTCAAAACCCCGAGACCCTTCCACGGCTGCACAACTGCAAAAAAAATTCCGCGGCATCTGTTCGATGTCGCGGAACCCGTAATATCAGAACGGCGGAGATTAGTCCTGACCGCCGGCTTCATCGTCCTCTTCGCCGACCCACGATACGTAGTAGGAATCCTTCTCCTTATCGTAAGTGCTTGCAGGGATTGCGATACGCCATGTATAAGGTTCGCTGCTCAATACGAGCGACCCGTCAGCCGCGGCGAGATACTTGTCTCCGTAACCGATAGTATAGTTCTGCTCCGATACATACTTCAAGTCGAAAGCATACTCGGCACCGAAATCGAAACAGTTGTCGGCTACCGTAACGACATCCGTCGCAACCGTATCGCCGCTGACCTTTACGGCATGCCATACGGTAGCATCGCCCGAAGTTACACCGAATACGATTGCGCTCGTGAGAGCGGCATACGACGGATAATTTACGAACTTGTCGAAATCGCCGTCCGTATAACGGGTGAAGAACGTCGGACGTATAACCGATGCCTCCTCTGCCGACTGACGGTCGATAACAATCGTGCGCGCATTATCCAAATCGTAGGCGATGAACCTCCTGTCCGCCGGATTCGCGACATAATAGGTACCGTCGCTTCCGTCAGGAGTCAATGCCTTGACCTGCGCAGCCGAAAGATAATCGCTCTCGTTGAAATGAATATCCGTATAACGGCTGATCGACAACTGGTATGCGCCGAAGTTATATCTCCATGACTTGGAATAAATGCCGTAAATCGCAAGCATGTCGCCTTTCGCACCGTTTTTCACTATCGGTCGGCTTGCAAAACGCGAATAGCCGCTGGTACGCAATGAATAAGCACCTGCATTCATGCCGCTCGACGGCGGCGCAGCGAGATAGGAAAAGAGAACCGACCCGTAAAGGCACTTTCCTCCGACCGAGTATGCCCAGTTATACCACGGCTTGGTCAGAATGCCGTTGGCATAGTTCATATTCTCGGTGTAGAGCCAACTCGGGTAGATGTTGTCGCCGATTCCGCTTATGCTCTGTCCTTTCTGGTCCATAACACCGGCATACATGCAGGTAATGCCCTTGAACAGTACGAGGCGTCCGAGCATTTCGCGACCCGACAAACCGTTAATCGACGAATAGTTCGTCGCATCGATTACCGGAATGTCTTCGCCTTCTTTGAGCGTCGTGGTTTCGCCGACGAATACATGTTCGGCAATAACCGTCAGGTTGTCGATAGCCGAATTGGCATAGAACTTATGTTCGTCGCGTTTGTTGAACGAATCCGTAGGACCCGCACCTATCGAAAGCATCATGCGGTAGTTGCCGATAAACAAGTCCTTGACACGAACGTAAACATACGACGACGGAATCTCTATCGGAGAGGCAGACCAGTCGTAATCGCCCATGTAATACTTGATATAGTTTCCGGTCGTCAGTCGAACCTCTATCGCGCCGGTTTCGTCGAGCAGATAGAGCGACTTGTAGATGTTGCCCTGCTCGTCGTTCGAAATCACCTTGCCGCGGATATAGTAATCCTCCTCGAACTGATAGTATTTGGTATTCTTCCAACTGCTGTTCTCGCCGCCGACGAACTCCGGATCATCGGTCTTCTCCGCATATATCTGCTTCAACTGTTCGATTGTGCGGTGTTCGCAGTTCGGAAACGCCTCTTGGAACGCCTCCTCAGAATCGTAGGTTACCAACTGCGGGACTTCGCCGAAATCGCTGTAACAACTCGCCATGAGAATGCCGACCGACAAAATCAATATATGTTTATACAATTTCATAATCATCTGTTTTATCTGTTAAACCATTAGAATCGGAAATAGACGTTCAGATAGTAAGTCGTTCCGTGCATGTAGAAATACTTGGAATCGAACTTGGTATAGTTGGTGAACTTGGCTATCGTCGGATCGCCCTTGTAGTCGGATACGATATTCGGACCGTAGAATTTGCTCAAACGCATCTGTTCGTAACCTCCCGTGCGGAATGTCCGGTTGTTAAGCAGATTCTTGACATCGAAACTGAATCCGAGAGTATACTTGTATTTGATATACCAGTTCTTTCCGACACTGAAATTGAGCGTATAGGCATTTTTCAAGCGTTCCTCCGCCTTGATTTTGGCAATCTTCGTACCGATTTCCTGCTTCTGTGCGCCCCACATGTCATCGTAATTCGCATAACCGAGAGCCTCGACATATATGCTCGTAAGTTTATCGGCAAGATACTGAGTACGATACATCGGGTTCATCGACAAATAGGTATCCATGTAGTAATTGAAGTCTACCGATGCGAACCAGTTGTGAGGACCGCGGTATGAAAGACCCACGTTGAATGCTTTCTGCGGAGTGCTCTCGATATAGTAGTTTTTCCAGTTCACGGTACTCTCGACCTTCACGGTCGCACTGTTATCGACGATTTGCACGAACTTCGGATTGGAAGTATAACGGTAGTCGCCGACGCTGACCGCACCGTTCAACGATATGCCCGCACCGAGAGGAATGGTCAAACCCAACTCGATACCCATATAGCGTTTGTCGATGCCGCTCATTGCGAAATTGGTATATGACGACTGCAAATCGTCGTAAAATGAAATCACTTTCGACTGATCGTTGATCTTGGTGTAGTATCCGGACAGACGAGCCTTAATCCACGGCAATTTGAGATGATAGGTAATGTCGGCACCGAATACCTTTTCGGTATCGAGACCCGGCGTTACCTGATTGCGGGTACGCGCCGACACGAAAGCATCGCGGAAATGCGGTGCATTCTGCAAGTGCGCGACATTGGCTTCCAGCACATGCGCTCCGGAGAACTGATAGCGGAAACTGCCCTTGACCTTATAGGTGAAATAGTTCAGATGTTTCGAATCTCCGTAAGAGTCGGTAGGGAACAATCCCTTTCGCCACAAACCCTGACGCCACATCGAAGAGAAACCCGCTTCCGCACCGAGATTCATGGTGAATCCGCCGACGTTATAATTGTACATCGCCCACAACTGTCCCTGACGAACATGCGCGTAATAGTCGTAACTGATTTTGTCGCCCTCCTTCGCCAAACGAGGATGTCCGTATTTCTCGTAATAATCGAGGTCGTTCTGATAAGCGAGCGTATTCGACCCGAAATCGCGAACCGCGAATTTGTCGATGTCGAGCCAGTATCCGCCGCCGAGCAAATCCTTCACCTTGTCGTAATACTCGGTACGATTGACACGAGCCTTGATTCCGCCGATGAGTTTCGAGCCGTTCTTGAACACGTGGTCTACCGACAATGCTATATTATAGTCGATTTGGTCGGTATGACGCTCCTCGACAATAGAACTCGACCGGGTCATCGTGGTGCTGTACTGTTCGTTGATGCTGCCCAAACCGCGATTCTGATTTACCAGACCGTCCCAGTTTATCATGCCTGTCCAGTCTTCGGCAGCCTCGTACATTTTGTTGGCATAGGTTTCGAGCGTAACATCGGTATACTTTTCATTCGACAATCCGTATATATCGATGACGTTGTTTATGTCCTGCATATCCTGCAAACGATTGCCATAGTACGACGGCAGATATCGGTAGTAATCCGGACGGGGATCCGGACCGTCAGCCCATGTCAGAGCCGAATATCCGTTGAATCCGAATCGAACCGACGTAGCGGCGCGCAAACGGGTGTTGTCCGAAATCTGATACTCGTAATTGAGCATGATTATCGGCTCGTGAGTATTGCGGACACGCGAGTTGCGCAACTTTCCGCCCTGATAGCCGACATTCGGATTGTAGTAGTTGCTGCCGAACAGGTCGTATGCCTCCTGCGTCGAAGCCTGCTGCGCACCGCGCTGGGTAGGCGCACCGAGAACTGTCAATGCAAGATTGTGCCCGCCGCCGAAGTTCTTCTCGGCAGATGCGAAATAGCCGAACCCGTTGTAGTAGACGCCGTCCACATAGCCGTTATAACCCTGACGCGTCGAGAACGAAAAACCGTACGACCATCCGTTGTCGAGCATGCCGGAAGCATATGTAACCATTGCACGCAGGCGGTACATCGCATTTCCGGTCGAAAGGCTCGCACGGAAGCCCTTGCGCATCTGCGATGCACGGGCAAGGATATTGGTCGTTCCTGCGATTCCGCCGATTCCCATGTCGCCAGACGTGAGACCGGACGTGTTCTCCTGATTGCGCGTCGCATCGTTCAGTCCCGTCCACAACGACCACGGACCGTATCCCGTCAGCGCGTCGTTGAACCGGATGCCGTTCAAATAGACATCCGTATACTGCGAATCGTAACCGCGGACATTGAAGCGCATTTCGCTGAACTTGTACGAGGCGATAGAGTTGAAAATGTCCTTCGACGCCGACAACGACGATGGAAGCGACTGTGAATCGCCGGAAGAATCGACATCGGTATCGAGTTCGGCGAACACGGCATCGTCCACACCGACCGGACGTACGATATCCGGAATGAGAACGACGCTGTTTATGTCCTTAACGATCTTATCGACACGCACCTTCAACGTCAAAGGCTCGAAGTCCTGCGCTTCGAATTTCAGATCGTAATCGCCTCTTTCGATGCCGTCGAAAACGAAATGTCCATCCTTGTCCGAGATTGTCTCCAATCCGAGCGAAGGTATGGAAACCTTTACGTTTCCGATGGTAGCACGCGATCCGCGAGATACTACCGTACCCTTTACTCCACCCTCTTGGGCATACGCCGAGAATGCGAAAAGAGCACAAATTAGGAGTAATAGATTTCTCTTCATAAATATTATTTAGTTGTTTGTTTACCTATATAGATATATACCGGGAAGTGGTCGCTGAATCCGTCCTGAAAATTGGTGCCTACGAACGTGCGCAACGGATAACCGCGATACTGACCGGACTGCTGCACCATATACGGACGACGGAATATGTAGCCGTAGTATTTAGTGCCGTCCGATTTTTTCAGACGCAACCCCGCTTTGTCGTTCACGAGATTTTCGCTGACGATGATATTGTCGAACAGATTCCACGAATCCTGATAAGCAAGAGTTCCCATGCCCGCTTTCAGGACATCGATGAACGGATTGTAGAAATCGCCGGGTTTCAAATCCTTGACTTTCGCTTTCGCGCCGAGGCAATCCGGATCGACGATGCTCTTGTCGGTCGCATCGTCATTCAGGTCGCCCATGATTACGACCTTCGTCGAAGGGTTGTTCCGCAACACCGAATCCTTTATCATTCGAATCGCACGACCTGCCGCCTCGCGTTTCGGCGACGAAGCCTCCTTGCCTCCCAATCGCGACGGCCAGTGCGAAACGAGGAAGAAAAACGGTTCATCGTCTATCGTTCCCCACATCGTAACGAAACCGCGGGTAAGAAAATTCGGCTGACCCGGCATCTTGAACGGAATTTCGGTGCTGCCCTCCAACTTGAAAATATCGGGGCGATAAAGGAATGCGACATCGACACCGCGGCGGTCAGGCGAATCGTAATGCACGATATGATAGTTCGCAGGAGCGAGTTTGGGTGTAGAAACGATGTCTTCCAACACGCTGCGGTTTTCGAGTTCCGAAACGCCGATTACGGCAGGATATGATTTCTGCACGGCAGCGATATCGAAGAACACGCGTTCCATGTTGTGGAGTTTCTTATTGTATTTTATGGTATTCCATTTGCGCGAACCGTCGGGCAGGAACTCTTCGTCGCGCGTTTCGGGGTCGTTTATCGTATCGAAAAAGTTTTCGAGGTTATAAAAAACGACCATATACGGTTTCTGCGCGAACAGAGCGAAGAATACCGATACCATCAGCAGGGTTAAAAATGTTTTTTTCATATCTATTCGATTTTCATTTAATTCCACTTTCACTGCAATTTACCCCATGCCGACGGATTGCATTGGCGTTTCACCCTGTCGGCAATGTCCGGATCGAGCATGTTGAAGAACTCGAAACCGGTTTTCTCCTCGATTTCACGCACCGTAACGAACGCTTCGGGCGGAATCGTCTCCGAATATCCCGTGTTCTTGTGCTGCAACCATATTCCGATAGCCTGCAAATCCGACGCATTGTCGAACGAATCTATCGAACGTCCCGTATTGCCCTTCACCGTGCGCAGCATTATCTTGAAATAGTGCGACGGAATCGGACATGATTGTCCGCTCGCATCCGTCGTCGAGCGTGCTATCGACGAATCGTAAGGTCCCTTGAAATATGCACCTGTAACTACATACAGCGTATCCGGGCAAATCTGACCGCGAACTTTGCCCTCCAATGCACCCCACAGATTCTGGTTGAACTTGCCGTATTGCGGGGTCATATTGGTCGCATAGAACGTCTGGTTCATCATCGCCTGCGTACACTTTCGGTCTGCGGCCGGAATCTGGTGCCCCCGGTCGTATGGACCGCTGTACGAACGGCTCAGATTTGCCTGATACATGGCTGCAACATCCGGATCGAAACCGAAATTGCTGTTATTGCGGTTCGCATCGCCGGAGGTATAGCACGTATGCATGGGATAGGCAACCCAAAGCGACGCCCGAACCGTTTTATCGAAGCAGAAAGTATAGTTTCGCTTGATTTCGCTTTGCAGAACCGATGTATGCGTATGATATATATAATTATCGTTCGGAACGTATTTCGGCAGTTCGTTCCACGGTTTGTCGTATTCCGCCGGAGCATCGAACACGGTCTGGCGCAACGGCAACTCGAATTCGTATCCGTTGTCGAACACGACCGTAATGGTTGCGTAGCGGATTTCGGTCATATTCTGCGAGAACCTCACCCACTGCATCGTTTCGGGCGCACGCATCGTTTCGGTAATTTCGGTAACGCGGTCGTTCGTGAGCAGACACCAGTCGCCGTCGGAAACCACGCTTGCCGTATATGTCGTGCCTACCGGCGCACTCAAAATCAATCCGCAACTCGTATCGTAGCCTTTCGCCACGGAGTTGCAATTCAGGTAGGCATTGGTAATCACGACATGTTCCCCATCGTCGGTCTTTTCGCAACCGACTAACAGCGAAACTGCCGCCATCACCGACAACACTCTATTCAACATCTTCATACAACAAACTATCGATCAGTTTCAATTCCTTTCTTCGCAACCGAAGGGTCGGTCAAAACCCTTCGGTCAATATCGCATCCGGTTATTTCTTGTAAACGACCGTAATCGACTCGGCATAGAATGCCGAGCGCGTCTTGTTTATCAGTTTGAAATAAGGATACTTGTTACCCGCGAACTCGTACGATACGGTATGAACATACAGTCCGGTCGCATCGTCGATAACGCTCGTATTGGAAGTAGGCGTAACCTCTGTGCCGTCATAATCTGCTGCATCGGCAGGCTTGTCGCCCATGAATATACTTACGTTCAGTGCCGTTGCGGCTTTCGCGCGCAAAACGACGATTATTTGCTGAATATCGGTAAGCGATTCGGTATTGGTAATGAATCCCTGCTTCGAAGCATCGCTCGCATTTCCCTGTATTTGAACAGTATTTTGGAAAGGGCTCGTTGCAGTAGGACGCTGAATGCGCACTCCCGCGAATCCGATGCCGTCGGTCGTCCAGCGCAGCCACGAAGACGGGTCGGCAACCGTACCTATATATGATTTCGCAATCTCTCCGCCTACCGAAGACTCTATCGATGCAAGCGAGAACGTTACGCGCTCGGCATCGGCTGAAACGGAAGCATTCTGCTTCAAAGCGACAGACTGCACGAGTTCTCCCTCCGGATATTTGACCGTTACCGTAAGTACGGCATCGATAGCGGAATCGGTTTCGTTCGGACGGGCGATTACCGAAACCGTGTTCTTGTCGGCGGATACGACCGTTTCGAACTGGTCGTTGTTGGTCGTAGTGGCAATCACATCGTAGGAAGGCACGTTCTTAACCGTCAATGCGACCTGCTTGGTTTCGCCGCCTGCAACGAACGAGAGGCTCTCTACATCGAGTTTGAGCAGCGGGTCGGTCGGTTCTGCGAATGCGGCGACGTCAGCCTTCGAGGTCGGGAACATCTGGTACGACGAATTGTAAATCTCCATCACGCCGTAGATATTGCCGCGCTCCACGATATATTTATCGGCAGCGAATTCGGCGTTCTTGTTCACACGAACGGCGACAGAAGCCCCGGACTGGTTGGACAGCGTCGTATTTTTATAATTATCAGCCGTATTGTTCCAGTATCCCTCAGCGGCAGGAGCGACATCCTTGACGCAGATATACTGACCTACATAGTCCATCGAGCAAGCCTCGTTTACGGTCAGTTCCGGAACATTCATTTCGACCTTGTTGCCTGTTGCGGTAAGTTTTGCGCCCGAAACTTCCGGCAGACCGTTATACGGAACGTATGTAGCCGCACTCAAATCGATCTCGACCTCCGCTCCGACAGGAAGTTCTGCATCGGTAAAGTTCTCTCCGTAGAACAACATTCCCGAATTAGGTTTTCCGGTATTGTCCACGACAGCCAGAGTGTTATAGAAGTTGCCGCCGGTATTGTTGGCCGCAACGTATGCCTTTATCGGACCATAGCCGCTGAGCGAACCGCCGTTATTGACCGGATTGGTAATGATATAGTCATACAGACCCTGAATCGACACTCCGCCGCCGAGACCTTTCTGGCGAACGGTAACGGTCTGCGTCTCGCCGCCTCCGGTTACGGCAATCGTTCCGAGCGTCTGCGACAAATCCTGCGTCGCATCGGCAGAAGCCTTGATAGTAACGACATTCTTGTTGCCGTCGCCCGACTGAGGATCGACCGTAAAGCCGGCACCGGACGTGGTCAGAGTCCACTCGCCCATCGACTGAACGGTAATCGTTGCCTCGGAGCCTGCATTCGCATCCAGAATCACGTCGGTAGACGAAAGGAGCAGTGCGACATTCGAGAGTTCGAGAATGTCGGTATAGTATACCGGCATAATCTGAACCGCAGTTCTGAAATATCCTGCCAATGCCTTAATTGTACCTGTCTTGCTGCTGTTGATCGTATATTTGGTAAATGCAGGCGAATAACTCGATGCTCCCATATTGACGGAAAGCGTAACTCCTTCGGCATTCTCCAATACGACAGTCTGACGAGCCTCTGCATTCCATGGTTTACCGTTCCACTCCGCAGTAGCATGAACATCCTTAACGGCGACATATTGTCCTTGATAATCATTGCTCAATACCTCGGAAACAGTAAGTTCCGGAACGATGAGTTCCTGCGCAGCCCCGGTTTTGGTAGCAGTTACGCCTTCCAACTGACGTTGTCCGTTATAATTGCTATACGTGGCATTCTTCAATCCGGAAAGTTTCACCACCGAGCCCACCGGATAGTTGGAAATCGACGAAGAATTGAATCCGTAGAGCATGATGGCCGAATTAGGGAAACCGGTATTATCGCCGACAGCAAGAATCTGATTAATGTTGCCATCTCCGTAATTAGCCAATACCACGGCTTCGATAGAATCCTCCGTATAAGCCAACTGGTCTTTCGAGCCGCTTGCAACACCCGAATGCACGGTCTTGATGAATTCGACAAGTTTCTCCACCTCGCCCTGAACATAAGGGGTATCGGTTGCAGACTGAGTAATGGCGAGTTCCGCCTTGTCCCACTTCCAGCCCGTCGATTTCTGATAAACCGTAAACGTTACGATCGCACGACGCATGGTGTTGGTCTCATTCTCCGCAATCGCGATTTTAACGGACTGATTGCCCGTTCCCGAAGACGGAAGAGCGACTACCCAACTCTGATCGCTTTCTACCGTCCAATACGAATCGGCGGTAACGGCGACATCCATATCCTTGCCGAACTTGGCGATGGATACGGAAGGCGTATCGATGCCTATCGAAGGACGCTGACCGACCAAATCCGACGACTCGTAAATATACACGTCGCCGTTATCGCATCCGGTCATGGCACTCATCGAAAACAGTGCAATCGAACACGCAAAAACTTTGAAAAGGTTTTTCATAATGTTGATTTTTATTGAATTGTTCATAATAATTTGTTATCTTATCCTCAATTTTCGCTATCGAATCATTATAAAATAAATACAAATTAAGCACATTTTTTTTCGTTTTCAAAAAAAACGCACCTTTTTTTTAGTGAAGTCGCCGGAAATGATACATATATGCCCTCAAAGCCCGATCGGGCGGTATCGGTCATGCGATACCGCCCGATTGGCGAACCTCATAATTATCTGATTCTGTCGAGCGAACGGACGAGAAGTTCATCGCGGAATGTCGCACGCATAGCAAGCACGACGAATACGATGGCGACGACAGGCATTATCGCGCCGAAGCGGATTGCAGATGCCGGGAATGCCGCAGTCTCCACGGTGCGTTCGGCAAGCAGATAATATATCGTCATGAAAACGATATCGCCGACAAGCAATACGAGTTCCACGCCGCACAAACGGATTTGCAACGGTCTGTGTTTGTAAAGAAATATCGTTACGAACGGCAGCGCAGCCGACAGCGAAAGCAGAATGCCCATCCAAAGCGTCGATACGACGTACTCGCCCGTCGTATCGGCGAGCCGGAATGCCGACAGCGTCAGTTCGGTGCCTCCTCCCGTGAAAGCGGCGACGGGCGTAAAAATCGTAACGGCGAGCAATGCCGTCGCGATAAGAAGATATAAGGACTGTATTCTCTGTATCATATTTTTTTATCTATCAAATATTTGTTTCTGTCGCTCGAATTGCGGTTCACCAGTTCGCCGATGAATCCGGCGAGGAACAACTGCACGCCGAGAATTATCGCCAATATCGCCAGATAGAACAGCGGCTGGTCGGTTACCGCACGCAGCGGCATATCGTTCAACTGCTTGTAGAGTTTGTCGGCGATTATCCACACGGTCGTAAACCCGCCTATAACGAACATCAGCGTACCCAATCCGCCGAAAAAATACATTGGCGAACGTCCGAAATGCGACATGAAGGTAACCGTTATGAGATCGAGGTACCCTTTGAGCATGCGCTCCATTCCGAATTTGGACACGCCGTATTTTCGGGATTGGTGATGTACGACCGCCTCGCCGATACGTCCGAATCCGGCATATTTGGCGAGAATCGGAATATAGCGGTGCATTTCGCCGTAAACCTCAATCGACTTTACGACGCTGCGGCGATAGCATTTAAGCCCGCAGTTGAAATCGTGCAGCCTGATGCCTGACACGAGCCGCGCCGTCAGATTGAAAAATTTGCTCGGCAGCCGCTTCGACAACGGATCGAAACGATGTTTCTTCCATCCCGACACGAGGTCGAAACCTTCATCCACAATCATTCGCCGCATCGCCGGAATTTCATCGGGCGAATCCTGCAAATCGGCATCCATCGTAAAAACGACATCCCCCCCGGCGGACTCGAAACCGCAGTAAAGGGCTGCGGACTTGCCGTAGTTGCGCATGAAGCGTATCGCCCGCAGCGTTTCAGGAAACTCCTCCTTCAATCGCGCGATAACATCCCACGAGCCGTCCGACGAACCGTCGTCCACCATGATGACCTCGTATGACAAGCCATTCCCGCGACATACGCGGTCGATCCATGCCATCAATTCGGGCAATGACTCCCGCTCGTTATAGAGCGGCACGACAACCGATATGTCGAGATTATTCCGCATCGCTCACATTGTCGCCGAACATATTCGGTGCGCGCTTGACTATTGCGGCGATAATCAAACCGAGAATAGTACCCGAAAACAGATACGACCATGCTCCGGAGATTACGGTCGATATGAGCGACGGCTCGGACTGCGACTCCATTTGAGAGAACATCTGTTCGTAAACGCTCTCCATCGCGGCCGGCATTTCGCTCGAAGACAAAACATTCTGCATCATCTGCATGTACCCCTCGACATAGTTGTCGTAACCTATCGCGAAATGACGGAACAGGTACCCGCCCAATGCGACGATGATGCCGGCGAGAACCGCAACCGAAACCACATAACCCAAGCCTTCGCCATAGGAGAAATATTTGGGATCGCGCCGGCTGTCATACACGGCGAGCGAATAGTTTTTGGTGAATCTGTACAACAGCCAAACATAAATGACCATTACGACGACCATTTCCAGACCGATGAACGAAATCCCGCCCAGTGTGCCCTTATACACCATTACGGATTGTTCCACGAGATTAGACGCCAGCATCAATACGCCGAGAATCGCGCCTTTGGAGAGTACTTCGTTTCCGAAATTTAAATTTTTCATAATCTATCGAATTATTGATATTCTGTTCCTGCAAAGATAATGCGACCGTTTCCCGCGGCGTATTGCCGCAACGCCCGCACACCGCCTCTTTCCTGTTTGCGATACAAATATATACAATTATTTGATATTCCGACGCGCCAACTCAGCCGAATATCTGTGCGAATTTTCATTATGTTCTCTCAATGTTTTTGCGAAATTATGTCTGCCGTCGAATTCGGGACGCGCACAGAAATAGAGATAATCGCTTTTCTCGTAGTCGAGAACGGCATCTGTCGCCGCAATGCTCGGAATGCAGATAGGACCCGGCGGCAAACCCCGGCGGCGATAGGTGTTGTACGGCGAATCGCAGCGCAGATGTTCGTTGAGTATGCGCCGCAAGTCGAATCGCCCCAAGGCGAATTTCACCGTCGGACATGCCTGCAACGGGATTCCCCGCCGCAGTCTGTTGATGTAAACGCCTGCGATTTTCGGCATCTCGTCGCGCATTTTCGTCTCCTCGTAGACTATCGAGGCGAGCGTCGTCGCCTCGTATCGAGAAAGCCCCGAACGCAAAAGTTTCGCATCGCGACCGCCGTTCCAGAATCGGTCGTACTCTTTTTTCAACCGGCGCAAAAGCCGTTCCGGTGCAACCGTCCAATAGACCTCGTAGGTATTCGGGACGAACATCGCCATAAGACTGTCGCCGGCGAATCCCAACTCCTCGCGCAATGCCGCATCGTACATGGCAGCCGATATCGATGCCGAATCCGCCTCGATCTGCGATGCGATTTTACCGGCAAGTTGCCCGAGGGTCCGGGCGTTTTCGATTACGATGCGCACGGGCGTCTGCTCGCCGAGTTTAATCATTCTTGCGACTTCGATTACGTTCATGCCCTTCCGCAGGACATATCGACCGTGCCGAAAACGGTTTTCGAGATTGATTCGCCGGGCATACGCATCGAAAGCCCTGCGATGCGAAATCCGCTCCGCTATCGCGGCTCTTACATTCGCATACGACATGGTGTCGTATATATACACTGTATAATCCTTTTCGATGCAACTGCCGTAAAATGCGTTGCGCACCGACAAAAAGCCGACGGCGGCAACTGTCGCAACGACTGCCGCCGATACTCCGAATATCTTTTTATACGACTTCATCCGTTCAAAATCAAGCGTTCGACCGAAGATGCTCCGGTTTACGAGCAACAAATATACGGATAAGCGAGAGTAATGCCAAATTTATTTGGCATTACCGAGCGGGAGTATATTGGGCGAAGCCAAATATACGGATAAGCAAACGAAACCAATTTTTTGATTTTGCTTTTTATCCTTGTTACCCACCCCCAGAATCCCCCTCCTGCGAGGGGGACTTTTATCCCAAATTTATTTGGCATTGCCGAGCGGGAGTATATCGGGCGAAGCCGAATGCAGCGATAAACCGAGCGGAAGCCGCCGCAAATGATTAAACGAAACGAACGATTTGCAAAGGTCGCAGAACGAGGATAAAACGGAATGCCGGCAAATAAACCGAACATATTTTTTGCAAAGACACAAAAAATTCATACTTTTGCAATCGGGTAAGTCTTATACGACCAGCTCCCGCAGAACTCCCCCAGGCGAGGAATCGAGCAAGGGTATGCGGTCGCAGCGGTGCGATATAAGTCGCTTACCCTTTTTGTTTTCCTGCCCGCATAGAGTTAATTTCAGCCCTAAAATGCAAAAAATCGACGCGATTCGCGGATTTTTACGATTTATTCATATATTTGCATCCTGATAACCATCATAATACTTTTTATGGAAAATGAGAAAAATTATTGCTTTGTCGGTAGCCACTCTATGCTACTTCTGTACCTACTCACAAGAGGCTGAGTCTTTGGGAAATACTCCTGAACTGACAATTATTCCCCGTTTCGACGTCAATCCTTATATTCCGGTCGGCAATAAAGGAAACGGAGGCGTCGATTTCAGCAACTCCTCTCTCTACACGATATTCGAAGGGAATATCGGCGAGCACTTCTCCTATTCGATGTGCAACCACTGGCTCTCCACCGATCCGAAATCGCTTTACAAAAATTCATTCCGTTCCGACGACAACAACTGGGTCGATTGGCTGATGCTGTCGTACTCGGTCGGCGACTTCACTTTCTCGCTCGGAAAGGACATGATGGCAATCGGAGGTTATGAACTCGACGCCTTGGATGTCGATTCGCACATCAATTTGAGTTCCGGATTCTGGAACAACATCGCGATATATCAATGGGGCGGTAAAATCGAATACTCCCCTGCCGAATCGTCCACGCTGACATTCCATTTCACCACGTCGCCTTTCGCCGAACGACCGTTCGCAGGCAAACTGTTCACCTATTCGCTCTATTGGAGCGGCGAATACGGCTGTTACTCGCCTATATGGTCGGTGAACTTCATGGAATACGAACGCGGTCGCTTCATATCGATAATATCGCTCGGCAACAGGTTCGACATAGGCGATTTCGCATTGGAACTCGACTACATGAACAGGGCGTCATCAGCCAAACGGTTTTTCGACCAGGAGATGTCGCTCATCGGCAAACTATCGTACAACCTGAAAGACAAAGCGGAATTTTTCATAAAAGGCGGATACGAATTCCGTCATGGCGATGAAGATCTGTTCGGTTACGGCGACGATTGGGAAATCGACGGCAGCATAGTTCCGACAGGCATAATGCGACGAAAGGATTACGCGTTCTACGGAGCAGGAATACATTATTATCCGCTCCGCGACAGCAACGATTTGCGCATCCATGCCGTCGTCGCTGCGAACAATTATTCCAACGACGTGTCGCTGACACTCGGTGCGACATACTATTTCAATCTGACGCGAACCGTATTGCGTCATCGCAGGAAATAGGATAAACGGATTGTCATACCAAAATCTTCAATCGACAATGGATAACAACGAATCGATTATCAAAATCGAGCATCTCTCCAAATCGTTCGGCGACAAAAGGGTGCTCAACGATATAACACTCGAAATCAAACGCGGCGAGTTCATCACCTTTCTCGGTCCCTCGGGCTGCGGCAAAACCACGCTGCTGCGCCTTCTCGCCGGTTTCAACCGTGCCGATGAAGGCACTATAACGATGGAGGGCAGCGACATTTCGGATATTCCGCCGCACGCCCGTCCGCTCAATACGGTATTCCAGCGTTACGCGCTGTTCCCGCATTTAGACGTATACGACAACATCGCTTTCGGTCTGAAATTAAGAAAAGTACCGTCGGACGAGATAGACAAACGCGTTCGCAAGGTATTGAAAATGGTGAGCATGACCGACTATGAAGACCGCGACGTCAATTCGCTGTCGGGAGGGCAGCAGCAGCGAGTGGCGATAGCCCGCGCGATAGTGAACCGCCCGAAAGTGCTGCTTCTCGACGAGCCTTTGGCGGCTCTCGACCTGAAAATGCGCAAGGACATGCAGATGGAGTTGAAGGAGATGCACAAGACACTCGGCATAACCTTCATCTACGTAACGCACGACCAGGAGGAGGCATTGACGCTCAGCGATACGATAGTGGTAATGAGCGAAGGCAGGATACAGCAAATCGGATCGCCAGCCGACATCTACAACGAACCGGCGAACTCGTTCGTCGCCGACTTCATCGGCGAAAGCAATATTCTGAACGGCATGATGATAAAGGATCGCGAAGTTTCGTTCATCGGGCACACGTTCGAATGCGTGGACGAGGGTTTCGGCGAACACGCCGAAGTGGATGTCGTAATCCGCCCCGAGGACATATACATCATCGCGAATGCCGAAAACGCGAAATTCACGGGCACGGTCAAGTCATGCACGTTCAAGGGCGTACACTACGAAATGTTCGTCGATACCGACAAAGGGTTCGAACTGATGATTCAGGATTACAACCCGTTCGAAGTCGGCACGACGGTCGGGATGTTCATCAAGCCGTCGGACATACACGTAATGAAGAAAGAGCGCACCTGCAATATGTTCGAGGGCACAATGGTTTCGCCTTCACGCGTCGAAATGCTCGGTGCCGAGTTCGACTGCGCGGAATGCGGAATGCAGGCGGGCGACAAAGTCCGCGTCCGCATCGATTTCGACAAGGTGGAACTGCTCGACAACAAGGAAGACGGAACGCTCACGGGCGAGGTGCATTTCATCCTTTACAAGGGCGACCACTATCACCTGACGGTCGTAACCGACGACGGCGACAACATTTATGTCGATACGAACGACATCTGGGACAACTGCGACATCGTCGGAATATCGATTGCTCCTGAAAACATGCGCATCACCAAACGGGTATAAATCGCGACGGGAATGAACAAACTGTTGAAACTTTCGACCCGAAGGTCGAACTGGGCGATACCCTATTTCATCTTTTTGATGATTTTCGTGGTTCTGCCGCTCGTACTGATATTCATATACGCATTCAAGGACAATGCGGGCAATTTCACGTTTCAGAACTTCGTGAAATTCGCTACGCAGCCCGAAGCGATAAACACGTTTATCTACTCGATAGGCATCGCACTTATAACCACCGTTTTGTGTATACTTCTCGGATATCCTGCCGCCTGCATTCTGAGCGATAAAAAACTGAACAAGTCGCAGATAACCGTCGTGCTGTTCATCCTGCCGATGTGGATAAACATACTCGTGCGCACACTCGCCACGGTCGCGCTGTTCGATTTCATGCATATTCCGCTCGGCGAAGGCGCACTGGTGTTCGGCATGGTATACAACTTTCTGCCGTTCATGATATACCCTATATACAACACGATGCAGAAGATGGATCATTCGTTGATAGAAGCCGCCGAAGATCTCGGAGCGACACCGGGCAAGGTATTCTGGAAAGTAATGATGCCGTTGTCGATGCCGGGTGTAGTGAGCGGAATCATGATGGTGTTCATGCCTACGATTTCGACGTTCGCCATCGCCGAACTGCTGACAATGAACAACGTTAAACTCTTCGGCACGACCATTCAGGAGAACATCAACAACGGAATGTGGAACTACGGTGCGGCACTGTCGCTGATTATGCTGATTATAATAGGCGTAACGAGCCTGTTGTCGGACAGCGACGAAACCGAATCGAATAACGACGGAGGATTGATCTGATGAAAAAGTTTTTCGCGCAATCGTATCTGTGGATGCTGCTGGCTATGCTCTATGCTCCGATAGCGATCATAGCCGTATTCTCGTTCACCGAAGCCAAAGTTTTGGGAAACTGGACAGGATTTTCTACGCATCTCTACACTTCGCTCTTTTCGGGCGGAGTGCGGCACTCGCTTATCGATGCAATAGAGAATACGCTCACTATCGCACTTATCGCTGCCGCCGTTTCGACGCTGCTCGGCAGTGTCGCTGCAATCGGCATTTTCAACATGCACGGTCGCAAGCGTCAGGCTATCACTTTTCTGAATAACATACCGATGCTCAATCCGGATATTATAACCGGTATTTCGCTGTTCCTGCTTTTCGTCAGCCTCGGCATAACGCAGGGCTATCTGACGGTCGTTCTCGCCCATATAACGTTCTGCACACCTTACGTCGTATTGAGCGTAATGCCCCGACTGCGGCAGATGAACCCGAACATTTACGAGGCGGCACTCGATTTGGGCGCGACACCGTTTCAGGCACTTCGAAAAGTTATCATTCCGGAGATTCGTTCGGGTATGATTTCGGGTTTCATCCTTGCGTTCACCCTTTCTATCGACGACTTCGCCGTTACCATCTTCACAATCGGAAACCAAGGTCTCGAAACGCTCTCGACATTCATCTATGCGGACGCCCGCAAAGGAGGACTGACACCCGAACTGCGTCCGTTGTCCACGATTATTTTCGCCACGGTATTATTGTTGCTCGTAATAATAAATATCCGTGCACACCGTAATGCAAAAAAACAACAAACGACAAATTAAAATCGAAAAATGAAGAAATTCATCGAAATCGTATTCGCATCGGCAATAGTGCTGATGACGTTGGCAGGTTGCGCAAAAGACGACAACCGCGAGAACATTCTGAAAGTATACAACTGGGCGGACTACATCGACGAGGAGGTCATCGCCGAATTTCAGGAGTGGTACAAGGAGCAGACCGGCGAAGATGTTACGGTCATATACCAACTATTCGACATCAACGAAATCATGCTTGCCAAAATCGAGCGCGGACACGAGGATTTCGACGTCGTATGCCCGTCGGACTACATCATTGAACGAATGCTGCGCAACGACCTGCTGCTGCCTATCGACCGTGATTTCGGCAATACGCCCAACTATATCGACGGCAATCTGTCGCCTTATATCGTCGAATGCTTCGACAAAATCGACGGACACGGCAAGAATGCCAACGACTATGCGGTCGGTTACATGTGGGGAACTACCGGCATACTCTACAACACGAAATACGTAACCGAAGAGGAGGCGTCGAGTTGGTCGATTCTCCAAAACGAAAAATTCGGCGGCAAAATCTTCGTCAAGGACGCATTCCGCGACGTATACGGTCCGATTCTCATCTATCTCAAACAGGACGAAATCGCAGCCGGCAAGGTTACGCTCGACGAACTGATGTACGATTCGTCCGACGAATCGATTGCACTCGTCGAAAACTATCTGAAAAATGCCAAAAGACAAATCGCCGGCTGGGAAGCCGACTTCGGCAAGGAGATGATGACCAAGGAGAAGGCTTACGTCAATCTGACATGGAGCGGCGATGCGGTGTGGGCAATCGAGGAGGCTGCCGAAGTAGGCGTTTCGCTCGATTATGCAGTGCCGAAAGAGGGCAGCAACGTATGGTTCGACGGATGGGTCATTCCGAAATATGCGAAGAATGCCAAGGCGGCGAAATACTTCATCAATTTCCTGTGCCGTCCCGACATAGCCATTCGCAATATGGACGCCATCGGCTATGTCAGCGCAATCGGAACCCCGGAGGTTCTGAAAAACCGCACCGACGATTCGTTGGACGAAGCGATAGATGCAAGTTATTTCTTCGGCGAGGATGCCGACAGCGTGAAAATCGACCGCGTACAGTATCCGTCCGCCGAAGTCATAGCCCGCTGCGCCATGATGCATGATTCGGGCGACCGTACCGAACATCTGCTCGAAATGTGGTCGCGCATCAAGGGAGACAACATCAATATCTGGATAATCATTATATGTGCAGGCACGCTCGCAGGATTGGTCGCATTCGCTGTGGCAAAACGCAGCAAGCGTTCGAAGAAACGCCATTCGAGAAAGTAGCGAACCGCGCTAAACCGAATGAGAAATCCCTTGAAGCCGCAACGGTTTCAAGGGATTTTTAGTGTTACACGCTACATAAGGAACAAAATCATACCCTGAGCGGACACCACGCGCAGGAACATCACCAGAGGATATACGGTAGCATAACTGATAGCCGGCATGTCGCTGCCCGCAATGCCGTTGGCGTATGCGAGAGAAATCGGATTGGTCATGCTGCCGGACAGAACACCCATCAGCGTATAGAAATCCATCTTGTAAACGAGACGGGCGAAAATACCGACCAATACTACCGGAATAATCGCTATCAGCGTCGCATATATCATCCATACATAGCCGCCGTCCAAAATCGCCTCGAAGAATCCGTCGCCGGAAGCCAGTCCGACGGTCGCAAGGAACATGGCGAGCCCGACCTCGCGCAACATAAGATTAGCACTCAACGTCGTATAGGTTATCAGGTGCCAGTGCGTACCGAACCGCCCGATAAGTATAGCCATAATCATCGGTCCGGCGGCAAGTCCAAGTTTCACGGGCTGAGGGATATTGAACAGCGGTATCGAACCGACGAACACTCCCATGGCGATTCCGAGAAAAATAGTCAGTATATGCGGTTCGTGCAGTTTTTTGAGCGAATTGCCCAGCAAGTCGGCAATCTTGTTTATCGCATCCTCCGAACCGACGACCATGACTTTGTCGCCCAACTGCAACTCCATTCCCTGATGCGGGATTATATCGACGCCCGAACGGTTCACGCGGGTAATGTTGATGCCGTATTTGGTGCGCAGCCGCAAATCGGCGAAACGCTTTCCGTTGATTTCGGGGCGGGTAATCACGATGCGACGCGAAACCAGTTTGCCGTCGAATTCACCCCACTCGGCTTCGAGCATATCCACCTCGCGACCGAGAAAAGTCAGTATCGCCTGCTTGTCCTCGGGATTGCTTACGACGAAAATCTTGTCGCCGTGATAAATCTTGCTGTCGGAATCGGCTATGAAAGCCTTGTTGCCGTCATGCGAGATTCGCGAGATGACGAACTGACGGTTGATAAGCGCACGGATGGTTTCGACTGTCTGTCCGTCGATGCGGTCGTTGGTAATTTCGATAGAGTATTTCGCCGCGAACTTGTTTTCACCGCTCATGGCACGCAAAGCCTCGTTCTCCTTTCCGTAGTCGATTTTAAGCACGAAACGCAGAATCACGAAAGCGATTATTACGGCGATTATGCCGAACGGATACGAGACGGCGAAACTCATCGGAATAGACCGGTCGTTGATTCCGGATATGTCGATATAAGCCTGTTGCGCCGCACCCATGGCGGGAGTATTGGCAGCCGCACCGGTAAACACCCCGACCATCGTCTGCAACGGAATGCCGCTTAAAATATGGAACAGATAGGTGCATGCCATGCCCAGCAACATTACGAGCAGCGAAAGCCATATAAGACGTATGCCGCCCTGCCGCAGCGACGAGAAGAACCCCGGTCCGATTTGCAGTCCTATCGAAAATACGAAAAGCGTCAATCCGAAATCTCGGGCAAAAACCAGCGTCTCCTGATCGAGGAACATCCCGAAATAACTCGCGACGATACCGGCGAACAGAATCCATGTCGGACCTAACGACACTCCGCAGATTCTGATTTTACTCAATGCGGCACCGAACGTAATGACCATAGCCAAAACGAATATCGAGTGGGCTACGCCCTCTCCGAAAAACATAGATTGAACAAAATCCATAACATCAAAATGTCGCTCGGCTAATCCGTTCATCGAGCATCGTGCCGGCGGAGGGCGACGATTCCCGTCGATGCCGCAATCTCAATGCACTAATAATGCGCCGAATCCGTCCGAGTCTATCGGTTTTAGGCGGCAAATATATAAATTAAGAACGACAAAACTATTTTAACTGCCGAATATTTTACTACCTTTGTGAAGTAAAACCCATCCGTACTATGAATAAAGTCAATATCGAACGCTCGCACCGTATGGACGGTACAGGCGAATATTATTTTTCAAAACGGCTGCGCGAAATCGCCGAAATCGAGGCTTCGACCGGTCGCCAAATCATCAAACTCGCAATGGGCAGCCCCGATCTTCCGCCGGCAAAGGCGGTAATCGATCGTCTGGCGAAAGAGGCGCAGCGTCCCGATGTTCACAAATACATGCCGTTCAACGGGACTCCGCTTCTGCGCAAGGCATTCGCCGACTGGTACTACCGCTGGTACGGAGTCGAACTCGACAGCAACGGAGAGGTCCTGCCGCTCATCGGCTCGAAAGAGGGAATCATGCACATCTGCATGACTTTTCTGAACAAAGGCGACAAAGTGCTCGTCCCCAATCCCGGCTATCCGACATACAGTGCTGCCGTAAGACTTTCGGGCGGCGTCATGCAACCCTATTCGCTTAACAGGGAGAATGGATTCATGCCCGATTTCGACGCGATAGAGAAAGAGGGAGTCGAGGGTGTCAAAATCATGCTCGTGAACTATCCGAACATGCCGACGGGACAGGTGCCGACCGAAGAGTTGTTCGAAAAAATCATCGCATTCGGAGCGAGACACAACATACTCGTCATTCACGACAATCCGTACAGTTTCATCCGCAACAGCAGCAAACCGATAAGCATAATGTCGGTCGAGGGTGCGAAAGACGTCGCGATGGAGATGAACTCGCTGTCGAAGGGACATTCGATGGCAGGATGGCGCGTCGGTGTAATAGTAGGCAAAAAGGAGTGGATAGATTCGATTCTGTCATTCAAAAGCAACATGGACACCGGCATGTTCTACCCTATTCAGGCTGCGGCGGAGACCGCGCTGTCGCTCGGCAGCGAATGGTTCGACGAACTCAACGCCATATATTACGAGCGCGAGAAAGAGGGCTGCGCATTGCTCGACGCACTCGGATGCAAATATCGTCCGCATCAGGCGGGATTGTTCATCTGGGCTGAAATTCCGGAGGATTACGACGGCGACTGCTTCGCGTTCTCGGACGAGGTTATGGAAAAATGCGACGTATTCCTTACCCCGGGCGGAATATTCGGCAGCGAGGGACGCAGATACATCCGCATTACGCTGTGCTGCCCTGCGGAGTTGCTGCATCGTGCGACCGAAAACGTAAAGACCCGCCTGCATGCATAGAAGCGGTCGAATCCGACAACGGATAGAAAATAAAAGTTCAATCTTTGGCGATTGGCTTTTATTTATTATCTTTGAATGTTTTTACACAGCATATGTTATGCGAATAACACCGGCGAATGAATAAAACCCTAAAAACCGACATATGAAAGGCATAGTACTCGCAGGCGGAAGCGGCACGAGGCTGTATCCGATAACCAAGGGCGTCAGCAAACAACTGCTGCCTATATACGACAAACCGATGGTATACTATCCGATTTCGGTGCTTATGCTCGCCGGAATCAGAGATATTCTCATAATCTCGACGCCGGACGACCTGCCGTCGTTCCGCCGTCTGCTCGGAGACGGCTCCGAATTCGGAGTGAGTCTTTCGTATGCCGAACAGCCGTCGCCGGACGGGCTGGCACAGGCATTCATCATCGGCGAAGAGTTCATCGGCAGCGATTCCGTCTGCCTTGTGCTCGGCGACAACATTTTTCAGGGTGCTGGTCTTGCCGAACTGCTCTCCGACGCCGTAACAACCGCGGAAAACGAAAACAAGGCGACCGTATTCGGCTACTGGGTGGACGACCCGGAGCGTTACGGAGTAGCGGAGTTCGACAAAAACGGAGACTGTCTATCGATTGAGGAGAAACCGAAAATCCCGAAATCGAACTATGCGGTCGTGGGGCTCTATTTCTATCCGAACAGCGTGGTTGAGATAGCGAAACACATCAAGCCGTCAGCCCGCGGCGAATTGGAGATAACGTCCGTAAATCAAGAATATCTCGCCGACAAAAAATTGAAGGTCAAAATTTTCAATCGTGGTTTCGCATGGCTGGACACCGGCACTCACGATTCGCTGGCGGATGCTTCGATATTCGTCGAGATGATAGAGAAGCGACAGGGGCTGAAAATCGCATGTCTCGAAGAGATAGCATTCGAAAAAGGCTGGATTACGGAGGAGATGTTGCGAAAGGCAGCCGCACCGATGGCGAAGAACCAGTACGGACAATATCTGCTCAAAATAGCCAACAATTCGCAACAATGGAAGTAATAAAGACTGAAATAGAAGGAGTCGTAATCATCGAACCCAAGATATTCGGCGACGACCGCGGATATTTTTTCGAGAGTTTCAATGCCGCCGAATTCGCCCGCAAGGTCGGAGTAAATACGGTATTCGTGCAGGACAATGAATCCAAATCGAAATACGGAGTTCTGCGCGGGCTGCATTTCCAAAAAGGGCGGTTCGCACAGTCGAAACTCGTTCGCGTAGTCGAAGGTCGCGTAATCGACATAGCCGTCGATATTCGCCGCGGTTCGCCGACATTCGGCAAACATACAGCCGTGGAACTCTCGAAAGAGAACAAACGCCAACTCTTCATTCCGCGCGGATTCGCCCACGGATTCGCCGTATTGAGCGAAGAGGCTGTATTTCAATACAAGTGCGACAACCTATATGCGCCCGGGCATGAAGGCGCAATCGCATGGAACGACCCGAAACTGGGCATCGACTGGCAAATACGTCCGGAAGATGCGATATTGTCGGAGAAGGACAAGCGCCACCCGTCGCTCGACGAAGCGGAGGAGTTGTTCGACTATAACACGGATTACTATGCTTAATATTCTGATAACCGGTTCCAACGGACAGTTGGGCAACGAAATGCGACGGCTCGGCGAAACGTCTGCAAACAATTACATATACACCGACGTAGCCGACCTCGATATTACGGACAAAGCGGCAATCGAACGCTGTGTGGCGGAAAACGGCATAAACATAATCGTAAACTGCGCCGCATATACCAATGTGGACAAAGCGGAGGACGATGCTGCAACGGCAGGGAAGATAAACCGCGATGCGGTCAGGAATCTCGCCGAGGCGGCAAAAACATACGATGCGACGCTGATACACGTTTCGACCGATTACGTATTCGACGGAATGGGCTGCACTCCTTTGCGCGAGGACTGCCCGACCGCGCCGACAGGCGTATACGGCATAACGAAACTCGAAGGCGAGCAGGCGATAGCCGAAAGCGGATGCCGGGCGTTGATTTTACGCACGGCATGGCTCTATTCGGAATTCGGAAACAATTTCGTGAAAACCATGATGCGGCTGACATCCGAACGCGAAAATCTGAACGTCGTTTTCGACCAAGTCGGTACGCCCACTTATGCCGGCGATTTGGCCGGAACGATATTCGACATCGTCGAAAACGGGAAATACGAGGGTCGCGAGGGCATCTACCACTTTTCGGACGAGGGAGTTTGCTCGTGGTACGATTTCGCATGCGCGATAGCGGAACTGGCAGGCAACACCGGTTGCGCGATAGCACCGTGCCACTCCGACGAATTCCCGTCGAAAGTCAAGCGGCCGAACTACTCGGTACTCGACAAGACAAAAATCAAGCGCACGTTCGGGACGGCAATCCCCCACTGGCGCATATCGCTGAAAAAATGCATCGAAACATTGAAATCGAAAAACAATACGATATGAAATTCAAACGCAACATACTCATAACCGGCGGTGCGGGCTTTATAGGCTCGCACGTCGTGCGTCTTTTCGTGAACAAATATCCGGACTATCGCATCGTCAATCTCGACAAACTCACCTATGCCGGCAACCTTGCGAATCTCAAAGACATCGAGCAGATGCCGAACTATGTTTTCGAGCGCGCCGACATTTGCGATTTCGATGCCGTATGCGCGATTTTCGCCAAGTACGACATCGACGGAGTGATACATCTCGCAGCCGAAAGCCATGTCGATCGTTCGATAAAGGACCCGTTCACATTCGCCAAAACCAATGTCCTCGGAACGCTTTCGCTCTTGCAGGCTGCACGGCTTCATTGGGAGGCGAAACCTGAACGCTACGAGGGCAAGCGGTTCTACCATATCTCGACCGACGAGGTTTACGGCGCACTGGAACTGACACGTCCGGAGGGTATCCGCTCCGATATAAGCGCACACGAGGTCTATGGCGACGAGTTCTTCACCGAGACGACCAAATACGCTCCGCATTCGCCGTATTCGGCATCGAAAGCGTCCTCCGACCATTTCGTGCGCGCATTCCACGACACCTACGGAATGCCCACCGTCGTAACCAACTGCTCGAACAACTACGGACCGTACCAGTTCCCGGAGAAACTGATTCCGCTGTTCATCAACAATATCCGCCACGGCAAACCGCTGCCCGTATACGGCAAAGGCGAAAACGTCCGCGACTGGCTCTACGTCGAGGATCACGCGCGAGCGATAGACACGATTTTCCATAACGGCAGGACAGCCGACACGTACAATATCGGCGGTTTCAACGAATGGAAGAATATCGATCTTATACGGGTAATCATCAAGACGGTCGATCGCCTGCTCGGCAATCCGGACGGAACATCGGAACATCTTATCACGTTCGTTACCGACCGTGCAGGGCACGATTTGCGTTACGCGATAGACTCGACGAAACTCAAAAACGAACTCGGCTGGGAACCGTCGCTCCAATTCGAGGAGGGCATCGAAAAAACGGTTCGCTGGTATCTCGACCACGAGGAGTGGATGGACAACATCACCTCCGGCGAATACGAACGCTATTACGACGACATGTACGCAAACAGATAGAATTTTCCAAGAAAACCTCGGTAAATGAATATCAAGCGTAATTTTATATATAATGTAATCCTGACACTGTCGACATACGTCGCCAACTTCATCCTGTTTCCGTACGTTTCTCGCGTGCTCGGAGTAGAGCAGTTCGGCGTAATCGGATTCGCCAGACAAACGGTAGACTTTTTCATATTGTTTGCAATGCTGGGAATCGGAATAGTCGGAGTGCGTGAAATAGCGACATGCGGCGACGACGTAAAACGGCGTACACAGGTTTTCTCGTCGCTGGTTACATTATCAGTAATCGCTACGCTCATAACATCCGCAATCTATGTCGGCACGATATTCGCCATACCGAAGATGCACGACAATCTGCCGCTGATGCTCGTGGGATTGTCGCGTCTGATATTCAACACTCTGTTATTCGAATGGTTTTTCCGCGGAATAGAACATTTCCGCTACATATCGTTATGTTCCATATCGATTAAAATAATATACGTAATCTCGACGTTTTTATTAGTAAAAAACAGCGAAGATTATATCATATATTTCGCTCTCACCTGCGGAACGGTGGTTTTGAATGCACTCATCAATATCGTATATATCCGCAAATGGGTAGGTTTTTCGTTAGCCGACATACGAATAGGCAATTACATAAAACCTATACTGCGTACAGGTTCCTATTCGATCATTACGTCGATGTATACCACATTTAACGTAATATATCTCGGACTCGTCAATACCGATACCGAGGTAGGCTACTATTTCGCAGCGACGAAAATATATATCATTATTCTCGGCATATATACGGCATTCTCTAATGTCATGTTTCCTCGGATGTCGCAACTTATAGCACAACACAATAATACGAGCATCCATCACAATCTGGACATGTCATTCGATCTCCTGCTGATGTTCGCATATCCCATTATCGCATTCTGCATCATCATGGGTCCGGAACTTATAGCGATTCTGGCAGGCAGCGGCTATGAAGGCGCAATTGTTCCGATGCAAATCATCATCGTATTGCTTCTTGTAGTCGGAATATGCCAAATAATCGTCATGCAGATTGTCATACCGCGAAACGAGGACAGCACCCTGCTTAAAGCATCTATAATGGGAGCAAGTTTGGGCATTATATGCAACATTCTGTTCGTAAAAGAGTTCGGAGCAATCGGGTCCGCAATAGTTTTGCTCGTTTCCGAATCCTCGGTATTCGCATTCTATGCAATATACCTGCACAGATCGCAGATTTTCGATATTCCGTATCGAAAGATATTCAAACAGGCTGTCGCCGCAATACCATATATAATAATATGTCTCGGCAGCAGCATGCTCGACACTCATATAATATGGCGGCTCGCAATATCGGCTGTATCTTGCATAGGATATTTCGTAGTCCTGCAACTGTTCGTATTGAAAACTCCGGCACTTCGCCATTTAATCGGAATGGAAACACGATGATGCAGGTATCGATAATAATAGTAACGTACAACACGCTCGAAATCACTCGTCAGTGCATAGATTCCATACACTTACATACGCACGATGTCGATTACGAGGTCATCGTTGTAGATAACGCATCGTCGGACGGAAGCAGGCAAGTATTGGAAAGGGACTCGCGAATAAAATACATATACAGCAACGAGAACCTCGGATTCGGACGTGCGAACGACTTGGGGATGAAAGCGGCGAACGGGGAATACCTGTTCCTGCTCAACTCCGACACCATACTGCTGAATAACGCCGTAAAAATATTTTACGACGCAGCAGCAGCATATGGCGACAAACTCGGTGTAATGGGAGCCATTCTGCTCGACAACCGGCAGCATCCGACCCATTCGTACGGCAGATTCATAACGATATGCAATTCGCTGTCCGACCCGATCGTAAGAATGTACAGAAGATTGGCACATCGGAAATCGGAAATTTACAATCCCGAGATACCCGAATCCGCACTCGCCGTCGAGTATGTTTCCGGAGCGGACATGTTTCTGCCGAAAAAAATATTCGAACTGACCGGAGGATTCGACCCCGATTTTTTCATGTATGCAGAAGACGTGGAGTGGCAATACCGGATCGCGCAAAAAGGTTATGACCGCGTAATTATTCCAGAGCCACAAATAATTCACCTCGAAGGAGCGAGCGATGCTTCGAATCGCAGGGAATGGAGTTACACAAGATTGTACAATGCGACGAAAAGCCGCATGCTGTATATCCGCAAGCACTACTCGCGCATCGCATATTCGGCTTTTCGAATCGCGTATGCGGCAGTAAGGATTCCGACAATATTGTTTGCGGGATACTCGGGCAAACAAAAATTGTCGTTATTGAAACTTTTAACAATAAAAAATTTTTAGCATCGTGCTATCGAGGGCATTAAATAAATTCTATGTTTTGTTGGTAATATTGTATGTTACACAACTTATCAACTTTTTGCACTCGGAGATCATAATAAACGCCATATTCTATTCAGCCGTTATCATCGGATTCATTTCGATGATACTGTGTTTCATATCTCCTTACAAGAACGTTTCGCCGGTAGCGTATATCATCGCCATATTTGCCCTACTGTTTCCGCTGTTCTGCGCATGGCGAAGTTATGCGGTGTTCGGGCAACCGATATTCTACGGAATCGCACGAATGAGATTCATGTTCATATTATTGTTCGCATTCCACCTTTACTACACCGATTACCCGCTAAAAACACTTATCAAACAGATTAATTACGTAAATATTTTTATTGCTGTAACAGCAAGTATCGCTCTGTACGTTCTCAAAATCGACAATGTTGTCGTCGAGAGATTCTTTTTTACTATGTATTCCACAGACACGGAAGCAGTTTCAGATATGATAAAAGGCGTCAAACTGACGTATTGTTCATATCTGATAATCATATCGACGATATATTATCTGATAATGTCGATACATCATCCGAATCTGAAAAATATATCGATATTGCTGCTGTTCATGTTTTACACGCTGTTCGTACACAAAGGGAGACAGCCGTTAGTCGCAATCGGTGCGGTATTCATGATACATATGCTCGCAAATCTAAACTTCCGCAATATCGCAATAAGTATAGCGGCGTTATGTTCCGTCGTATTCGTAATAATAAACGACAGTTCCATAATGAACCGATACGCCACCATTCTCGAAGGAGAAAACTCCACGGATACGTCGATTCTCGCTCGTCTGTCGGAAATCGAATACGTTACACCTTACATACAGAAATATCCGATTGCGGGATTCGGTCAGTTGTCATATAAATTCAATGACGGATTCCAAGGCGTATTCGACAAATATTTCTTCATCGAGGATATCGGTTTCATCGGAACGATGGCGAAAGGCGGAATCATACTTATGATCATGTGCACGATATTCTACTATCTGTGTCTGAAATACACGCACCTTGTTAAAGACGACGACATGCAATCGTTCATTCGCGGTATGCTCGTCGCCCTTATAGTATTGTCGTGTATCGGCAGCGAAGCCCTTACCAATTCGCCGGCCATACTGATCTTCCTGATATATCCGATGATATATGCTCCTGTAAAGAAGAGGTTCAACGAAAGTTTCATGCGATTCAGATTATGAGAAAGATATATATACTGGACTATATCGGAAACCATTGCGGAATGCACTATTACAACGCTGCATTCAAGGAGTTGTTGTCCGAAATACCGAATGCGGACATCGAAATATTGTCGAATTACTCCGACGGCGGGAAATCTCCGTTTCTGAAAAATTTCTACAAGCCTAACAGAATTCTCGGTGTATTCGTCCTTGCATACGATATTATCAAATTTCTACTCAAACGCATCGGCAGCCGCAACGACCAATTCATCGTATTGTCGTACGGCAACATCATAGATTTCGCATTCATTCTGTCGGCGTGCATCGTATCGAAAAATACAATCGTCGATGTTCACGAAGCAGTAGCACAAGACAGTGAACACAAAGGATGGTTCGTTTCGTTATTCCGTTTTCTGTACGGCAAATGCGTGAAAAACGTCATAATTCATTCGGAACGCTCCCGGAAATTCATGGAAGATTTCGGATTCAAAGGCAAGACAATGTATGTACCGCACTTCAAGTATTGTCTGACGAAGAAATACGACGAATCCAATATCGCTCCCGACCTGCGAAACGTAATATCATCCGACCGCAAAAACATTCTGTTTTTCGGCAATATGACGTACAACAAGGGCATAGACATACTGATAAATTCATTCGCCTCGCTTCCGGCTGAACGGCGGTACGGTCTGAACATAATAATAGCGGGCAAGGATCTTGACGGAACAATCGGAAAAACGGAGATTCCCGACGACGACAATATGCACGTAATCCTGCGTCATATCAACGACGACGAACTCGTCATGCTGTACGGCAACACCGATTTCATCGCTCTGCCGTATCGTGTAACGTCCCAAAGCGGCATTCTCGAAATGGCATTCTATTTCAAAAAACCTATTATTGCAAGCCGCATCCCTTATTTCGAATTCATGCTCGAACAATTCCCGTCATTCGGCATACTGACCGGCAATTCCGTCGAGGAATATGCCTCCACTCTCGCCAGAATATCGGAATACGACTACGACCGCTTCTACAATGACAGCGAATACGACACTTACAGCAACCGCAAGGAGATGGACGATTTTGTAATCGAATTCGGGAAACACTTAAACAGCATATACGATGTATAGTCTCTTTATCATACTTTTCATTATTATCGCAGGAAAATGGATTTTATTTTTGTTTTTAGCACCTGCGATACGGTTCGTGTGCGGCAGAAAGATGACATCCCGCAATAAAACCGTCAGAAATGACGAATCCATACAAGCAATCGGGGGGGGGAATTCACGCACATCCGTTAAATTTTTGAAATCTATCATGCGTTACGTCAGGGGCTACATAAGATACATGGATCTGCAAACCGGAATGATACCGTCGCACGCCGTCAGAAAATTCATATACAGACATATATTTCTTTTAGATATCGAAAAGACGGCAACGATATATTACGGTTCCGAGATGCGGGCACATCCCAATATCCATATAGGGCGCGGCAGCATCATCGGCGACCGTGCGATTCTCGATGGGCGAAACGGCGGAATTCGGATAGGCGACAACGTCAATATCAGCAGCAATGTGAGCATCTGGACGGAACAACACGACTACAACGATCCTAACTTCGCATGTATCGGCATCGGGCAGGGGGAGGTCTGCATAAAAGATCGGGTATGGATAGGACCCAATGTCATCATTCTGCCCGGCGTTACCATAGAGGAAGGTGCTGTTGTCGCCGCAGGAGCAGTAGTAACAAAAGATGTTCCGTCATTTACATTGGTGGGGGGCATTCCGGCAAAACCTTTGGGACACAAGCGCAATACGAACCTCATATACGAGTTCGACGGTAACCACATTCCATTCTATTAAACATTACAACATGGAAAGAGCGAAATACGATAACGGAATAAAAAGATATGCAAGATTGATAGCGTTCAAGTTATTGACAACGCTGCCGATTTCGCGTTTTGTACGGGCGAATCTTTTTCGGAAACTCGGCGTGAGCATAGAAAAAGGCACTGTGCGCATAGGTAAAATCCATATCGACACACTGCATCCCGAGGATATACATATCGGTGCGGGAACAGCCATTGCCGACGGCTGCACTCTGCTGACGCATTATTACGATGTACACAATCTGAAAGAACATGCATACTGGCGTGGTGAAATACATATAGGAAGGAATTGTTACATAGGCAGCAATACGATTATTACCAAACCGGTAAACGTCGGCGACGGAGCAGTCGTAGGGGCAGGCTCGGTCGTAACCAAAAATATTCCTCCCTATCAGGTATGGGCGGGTGTTCCTGCGAAATTCATCTGCAACCGTTATAATGACGAATCGGAAATTCCGACCGACACCTCGACCTTCAAATCCAGATAATGAAAAAAATTGCAATAACAGGTATTCAAGGAGTATCGGCTCAATATAATTTTCTATGGTCATCGACAATATAACCGAAAAGCGGCTTTTTGCATTGTTGCGGCTGGCTTTGTGGCGACGCGACGAGGATACAGGCATATTCGAGGGAATCACCGGAGCGGAGTGGAGCGAGATATATGCAGTCGCACGCATGCAGGGCGTACTCGCCATCGCATTCGACGGAGCGATGATGCTGCCTGAGCGGATGCAGCCCGATTTGGACAACAAGATACAATGGGGCTACAATGTCGGATATATCGAGAAAATATATGCCCGCCAGATAGATACGGCATCGAAAGTCGTCGAACTGTTCGCCGATGCCGGAATCGGGACGATGATTATGAAAGGTATCAGTGTCGCCCGCTACTACCCTGTGCCGTCGCACCGCCAATTCGGCGACATCGACGTATATCTGATGGGCGACTACGCCAAGGGCAATGAAATAATCGCGGCGAAAGGCATTCCGATAAAAAAAGAATATTTCGTTCATTCCGAATTCCGAATCAACGGCGTGAACATCGAAAACCACGAGATTTTCGTCAATGCCGACGTAAACAAGACCGGCGCATACGTCCAGCGGGAATTGAGCCGGCTTGTCGCCGACGTTCGCCCTCTCCCGACGATAAAAGGCGCATACGTACCGTCGCCTGAGTTCGATGCGCTGTTCCTGACCCGCCACGCAACGTGGCACTACGCCCGCGAGGGCATCCGTCTGCGCGATCTGTGCGACTGGGCACTGTTCCTGCATCATGAAGCGGACCACATGGACAAATCGGAGGTCATAAGGATGCTCTGCGAGAGCGGGCTCGAAAGATACGCATCTATCGTAACCGAGATATGCCGCAACTGTCTCGGGCTCGACCGCACGCTGCCGTTTACCGCCGAATATCACGAACTCTCGGAACGTGTGAAGAACGACATAATGACATTTGAAAACCCGGACAAGTTCAAGGACATAGGCTTCATTCGCGTTTTCTTCCGCAAACTGCAAAACCGAATCGGTCGGAAATGGTGTTACGATCTTGTGGTACCGGACAGTTACTACGGTAACATACTGTACTCGATAAAAAACTATTTGACCGCGCCGCTCGGCATATTCAAGGCAAAACTGTAAAGAGATGTTACGAGGCATAATATTCGACATGGACGGAGTATTGGTGGACAATGCCGAATTCCATATCCGTGCATTCGAAATCTTCCTGCGGCGATACGGCATCGAAAAGCCGTTCACACCCGACATGTTCGGTCGTACCAACGAAGCGATTCTCGAATGCTTGATGCCGGAAGTGGTCGCCCTCAAGGGTTGGCAGACACTCTCCCAAGAGAAGGAGGCGATATACCGCGACGAATTCCGTGAACGGCTCAAACCGGTAGCGGGACTGTCCGACCTGCTCGCCGCATGCAAAACGAACGGCATAAAGTGCGCGATAGGCTCGTCGGCATGCAGAGAGAATATCGAGTTCACAATCGATATTTGCGGTTTGGGGGGCTATATCGATGCTTGGTGTTGCGAAGACGACGTTACGGCAGGCAAGCCCGCTCCCGAGGTATATCTGAAAAGCAGCGCGAAACTCGGTCTGTCGCCAAAGGAGTGCGTAGTATTCGAGGACGCGACGGCAGGAATCACGGCAGGCAGTCGGGCAGGATGCAAAGTGGTGGCACTCACGACGTCGAATCCGCGGGAACTGCTCGAAAAAACGGAGGCGGATTTGATAATAGACGATTTCCGCGACATTTCCATTGACCGTCTGCGGGAAATAGTCGGCTGATTCAGAGTCTGTCGAGCAGACGGGCGACAGCGGGAACTCTCAACAGCGGGATAAGCGCATGCGCCGGCAGAATCCGGCATATGAACAACGCTGTTCGGGTAACCATTCCCGGTATGCAGCGTCGGCGACCTTCGAACATCGCCCGCAAACCACGGCGTGCCAAATCTTCCGCCGACATCATCACCCCAATTTTGCGCAAACGGCGGCGCACTTTCGCGTCGAGATTGTACAGCGGAGTATCGACGGCTCCCGGGAATACCGTCGTAACGCTTACTCCGCAATCGCGCAGTTCATACCACAGCGACTGACCGAAATTACGCAAAAAAGCCTTTGTCGAACCGTACAGCGACATAGTCGGATAGGGCGTCCAAGCCGTTATCGACGACATCAGCAGAATCCGTCCTTCGCGCCGGCGGCACATGTCGGCAGCGAACAACCGGCATAACTTGACCGGCGTAGTACAGTGAATGGCGGTTATACGGTCGATTGCCGCCGGCGAAGCATTCGCCAGTTTGCCGAAATGAAGTATTCCGGCATTGCTTATCAGAATATCGACCTCCGCATCATGCGCTCTGCACCAATCATAAATCATATCGGCGGAACCGGCATCCGAAAGATCGGCATACAACGGCAAAGCCGCAACGCCGTATTCGCGACGTACGGCGCAGGCAGCCGATTCGTTGTCCTCGCGACGATTGCTGACTATTATCACATTGTGTCCGCATGCGGCGAGTTGCCGAACGTATTCGAGCCCGATGCCGGACGAACCCCCTGTTACGAGTGAGAATTTCATACGGCGAAGATAGCGATTTTCGACAAAACGCATACGACAAATCGAATTTTTCGATAATTTCGTGCCGTAAAACTTAAATTGTCATGCCGATTCTGAAAGGATTTCTAATGATTGTGCTGCTCACATGCTCCAACATATTCATGACACTCGCATGGTACGGGCAGGTATTTTTCAAGGATAAAATGTCCCGGTTAGGTCTGTTCGCCACCATAGTCATCAGTTGGCTCGTCGCGTTCGCCGAATACAGCATCATGGTTCCTGCCAACCGCATAGGCAGCGAGGAATTCGGGGGTCCGTTTTCGATATGGGAACTCAAAGTGATACAGGAGACCATTTCACTCGTGGTTTTCACCGTCATAGTCCTGCTAATCATGAAAAACGAAACCCTCCGATGGAATCATATAGTCGGATTCGTGTGCCTGATTCTCGCGGTATTCTTCATTTTCAAGAAATAGAAAAAGATTATTACGCCGCATCATATCCCAATCAGAAAGCGGATACGATTCTCACGTTTCCATGCGCCTGCTTGCTATAATAATTCCATACCCCCATATTCACATCGACAAAATATGCCTGATTGGCATTTTCCTCCGTAGACGACCAATACCAACTGTTTTTTCTGCCGGAACCGATTGTTATCCCTCCTCTGTCCCGGAGCGCAGCATTGACGGCTTCGCGAACTTTCCTGTTCAGCATCAAAGTCCTCAACTCGCCGATTGCCGGGATATACCACTCTTTGTCTTCCGAGTTTACACATAGATAGAACGCAGGAAACCTCTGAGGCCAGTTCGGAAGAGCCATAATCATTTTCTGGTTATACATGCCATCGCTTTCGTTTACCGCACCGACCTTGATATTGTAATTGAAATTTTGGTGTTCGAACAATACGCACCACTGAGTGTCCGGGAACTCCTCCAATCCTACAATCTTTCCGTGCTGCCCCGATTTATCCACCTCGAAAACGACTCCGCATTTACCGTTCCGTTCATAATAATCGCCGACTTTATAGGTTCGTACGGGCACGACATTTTCAGCACTTTTATTCGCAGGCACTTTGACGGCGGCGACGGCGGATTCCGGTTGCGCCGCAGCCGACGAATTGCCCGATGCGGAATGTGGCTTCGCCTGTAAAGCCGCCGCCTCATTGCGCTTCCGCTCTTCATCCTCCTTCTTTTTGCGGGCTTCCTCCTGACGCTTCCGCTCTTCTGCCTCCTTGCGGGCTTCCTCCTGACGTCTCCGCTCTTCCGCTTCCATCTTTTTGCGGGCCTCCTCCTGACGCCTGTTCTCTTCGATTTGCGCCTTTGCCACTTTGTCGAGACTGTCCAGCATACGCTTCAATGCAGCGACTTCATCCTGTGTTTGCTTGATATTATTATTTTTTTCCGCATTCTCGATGCTGTCCTTCAATCTTTTCTTCATCGACTCGATACGTATCGAATCCTCCTCCCGCTTGCGTCTTGCCTTTTCCGCCATCGCTATATTATTGAGGCTGTCTCTCGTTCTCTTTTTACGCAGCATCTCCTCGTTGCGCTTTTGTAACGCCGCCCGTTCGTTATGGACCTTTGCCAGACTGTCCTTATAACGTAAATCCGATTCGGTTTCAACCGCCGTTTTTTCAGGATAAACGACTGTATCGACCGAATTTAACGAATCGGGAATGTCGATATCATCCGCCGCTCTGCGAACCGGAAAGTACCATATGCCCGATACTATTCCGATAACGACGACGACCGCTACCGCAATCGCAACAGCCCGCCAATATCTTTTTCTGTCAGGCCGCATGCCGCCATCATGCATATCCGAGCCGCCGGATTGAGTCGTCGCATCCTGTTTCACCGCGTCGTCGTGCATTTTTCCGACCGTCGATACGGAACCGGACGAAACGAGAAGATTCACCGTTTCCAACAATTCGTCGAATTTGGATTCGGCGTCCGGATAGGCGTCGAGCCAGTGCATCTGATTAAGTATCAAACGCATCGCCCCGGACAACTCCGTATCATCGATACGGTACGGAACAATCGGCTTCCCCTCCGAGAAAGCAATATTGACCTCCCCGCGCACCCACTGCGACGACACGGCAGGTCCCGAAAATACGAGCAGGAAGACCTTGCAGTCGAGAATCGCCCGATCTATAACATCGCCGTAATCCGCACCGCCCGGTATATCGCGCGGTGCTATCCAGCATTTAATCTTGTGTTCCTCCAAAACATGACATATCGCAAGCGCGGTAGACACGTTGTAACTCGAATAACTTATAAAAACATCGTGGTTCATCTCCGTTGTTTACAGTATTTTCTTAAAAGTTCGTCCAAAACCAAAACATTGCGTATCACTATTCGTGATTTCTCGCGTTCGGATTCATCCAACATATCGTAAGGCACGAATTTGTCGTGGTGCATGAATACGTCCATTCGGGATTCGCCCCGTTCGATCTGACGCCAGCCCGACACGCTCCGTTCCGCAATCCATCGCCGATGTTCGCAATCCGCAAGTTTGTCAAGCAGACAATCGTCGATTTTATCGCAAAGGCTTATGTCGCAAATCCCGTTTTGTGCCAGAACCGCTTTGTACGTACCGAACATATCCACCTGATAGCGATTAGACCATCGTTTATTCTCCGACATCCGCACCCAACTGTCGGTTACTCCTTCGGGCATGCGCAATTCCCCGGACAAATATTTGTCGCGGAATGAATCGCTGTCCTGCAACAGTTCGTAACATACATCCACCATCATCGGCAGCGTATCGTCGAGCAGATTGGCGGACATGCCGTCAGTAAGCGTGCCGAAAACACGGACATTTCTGTACCGACCGGCATCGTCGTTAAGCAATTCGCCGAGTCCGTTCTGCAAAGCCTGACGCACGAGCACCTGAGTGCGCACGCCGTTTGCGGCGATACGGTCTTTCGTCCCGGCAACACGCTCTTTAAGATAGTATACCGATTCGGGCAGGCTCAATCCGATGGCAAGGCTTTGATCGGGATCGTTTATGCAAACCGCAATCGTAAGCAGCGTATCGGCATCGCGCGCAGACGCATCTATCATTCTTCTCGAATCGGCATCCGCGATATCGGCATTAAGAAAGGAGATATCTATATCCGTTATCTGCCCTTCCACATACGGATATTGCGAACGAAATGACGGAAGCAGAGCCTCCATATTCTTGTCTATAACGGTTATGCGGGTTTTCGTCGAGGAATCGTCGCGATGATAGTTCACATAATGACAAATTCGCAAGGCATTGAGCAGCAACGCTCGTCCCATGCGGTTGAACCCCACGATAACCAGATGGACATGTTTGCCCGAAGTAGCGTCGTCGAGCCCTATATGCAGACGCTGACCGAATTCGTTTTCGCAAACGACGTCGAGAGGCATATACTTGTCGTCGGCATAATACCCCCACAAAAGCCGCCCCCAATCTTCATAAAAATTGAACGGTCGAAAATATATATTGGGCTTCGTATCTCCGCCGAAGGTAATATATTCATCCGGAATATCTAATTTTTGTATGTTCGAATAAGATGGAGTTCTGTCGAACTGAACGTTCACCTGCAATATTCCGTTGCGGTTTTTGCCGCGTAAACGCGAAATCATTCTAACGCACGCCAGATTTTTGGAATCGCGGCCGGAGGAGTCTGAATCGCCGAGTATGAACACCTCTTTCGCCCGATCGATATTCAAATGCTCGATATGCTCCTCCGACTCGATGTTGCCGGAATACAAAAATATGCGCTTCTCCAAATATCTCGGTATCCGCGAATATATCTCCGACCTCACGGCATCGATCTGACATCCGGTCAGAATCAATATTTTCGGTATGGATTTAAGTACGCGCCTGCGCTCCGACGACACTTTGTAATCCGGGAAATAGCGTTTGAATATATTGTCTATCGTACATATTGTAAGTTTGCCGTATCCGATTATCACATAATGATCGCGAATGCCTCCATATACGACCGAACCATTCTCGATGCTATCGACACGCCGCTGAACGATATTGGAAAACGTCGTTATCAAAAGCCCGTTCAAAAGCACCAATCCGAAAAAGGCGATTACTATGGTGAACATTCGAGTAAACATGCCGCCATCCTCTTCCTCGTATATGTCGATGTTTCCGGCACGGAAAAAGTGGTATACTACGCCGAGCAGAGAATCCACACCCTCGCCGTTCTCACGTGAGAACGTACACCCGAAGCAGAACGACACGAACATGAATATGGTCAAAACCGTAATTATGACTATTACGAGTCCGAGAATTTGCGGCAAGAAACCGCCCGAGATTACTCTGTCGATATTCTCCTCGACAGATTTAAACGGATTCTTCATTTGGTTGTCAGCGGCTATCTTTTTTTCTCGATCGCAAATCCGAGTTTGACCATATATCGCAATACTTCCGACGAAATGCGCCGGTCGTACTCACGCTCAGACTCCGGCAGTTCTTCGAACGGAACGATACATGGATGCGTTTTCAAAACATCGTTGCGCACCGGTCCGTAAACCCACCCTTCGGACTGCCGCAACTCGACCCAAATATTGTGCGTATTGCGCGCAATATCTTCGCACACAGCCTGCACTTCGTCCGGCAACTCCGTTTCGGAGGTATCGACCGGTTTAGGAATTCGGTTTTTCATTATCGGAAACTACATTATATCCTCGTTTGCAAACATGCAAAATATCAATCTTCGACAAAACCGGAGC
>CAYRSF010000011.1:0-4283 GCA_964427035.1 uncultured Alistipes sp. | reverse complement strand
CCCTTGGCATATTTGAGCAGTGTGGCGGCGCACTCGCGGATTTGCGATACGCTGCCTGCCGACGAGTCGATGAGGTCGGTGTACATCGTCTGTATGGAGTCGATTACGACCATGTCGGGACGTATCTCGTCGATTTGCGCGATGATATTTTCGAGCAGGGTTTCGGTGTAGACGATGCAGTTTTCGTTGCGGATGCCGATGCGCTCGGCACGCAGTTTTATCTGTTCTGCCGACTCCTCGCCCGAGACGTACAGCGTTTTCAGCCCGTTGTCGGAGAGCGCGAGTTGGAGCGAAAGGGTCGATTTGCCGATGCCCGGTTCGCCGCCCAACAGAATCAGCGACCCTGCGACCAGTCCGCCGCCGAGTACGCGGTTCACCTCGCTGTCGCCCGTGTCGATGCGCTGCGTCGTGCCGCACTCGATTTCTGCGACGCGCTGCGGTTTTGCCGCCGGAACCGATTTGCCTGCGACGGCAGCCGGAATCGAACCGCTCTCCTTGGCGACAATCTCCTCCGCAAAAGAGTTCCATGCGCCGCACGACGGACAGCGTCCGAGCCACTTGGGTGCCTCGAAACCGCATTCACGGCAGAAATATGCCTTTTTTACCTTTGCCATACGCTATTTGAAAAGTCGGTAAATGTCGTTGCCGTTGGCGAAAATCACCAGTGCGAGAATGAGTATCAGTCCGATGTACTGCGCCGCTTCGAGGAACTTGTCGCTCGGTTTGCGCCGTGTTATCATCTCCCACAGCGTGAACAGCGTATGTCCGCCGTCGAGACCGGGGATGGGGATGATGTTCATGATGCCGAGGATTATCGACAGGAACGCCGTCATGTACCAGAACTGCTGCCAGTCCCATTTGTCGGGGAAGATGTTGGCTATGGCGATGAATCCCCCCACCTGCTTGTAAAGTCCCGTGTCTGGCTTGACTATCAGTTTCAACTGCTGCCAGTAGTTGTTAATCACTCTGCCCGTCAGCCGTGCGCCGGCAGGTATGGATTCGAGCAGCGAATAGTGCATCGTGCGGACGGTGAAAGGGTTGAGTACGGCAACGCCGATTTTGCCCTCGCCGTTCACCGGAACGTCGATGTTCATCACGCGGTCGCCGCGCTCGACCGAAAGCATCGCTTCGCCCGATTTGTGCATCGCGAGCAGAGAATCGTATTTCGCGAAATCCTCCTCGCGTCTGCCGTCGATGCCGACGATGCGGTCGCCCTTCACAAGTCCCGCGATAGATGCCGATTCGGAGACGACACTGTCGATGATGAACGGCATGCGCGGCGCATATAGTCCGGCGTAAGCCTTTTCGCCGCCGCTGCGAAGTGCGTTGAGGTCGTCGTAAGGGATGTCGAGTTTCACGCGGCTGCCGTCCCGAACGACAACGACCTGCAAGTCTTCCTCGGCGAGAATGATTTTGGAGAGTATCGAGGCGATGTTGTCGATTTTCTCGCCCTGAATGGTCGCGATACGGTCGCCGTCGCGGAATCCGAGACGTTCGCCCGCTTCGTTGAAGTTGTAACCCCAGCGGATATCGTCGTTCGCCACGTAACTGCTGCCCCACGCGTAGGATATGCCGCAGTAGATGACGAATGCGAGCAGAATGTTCATTACGACGCCAGCGACGAGAACGCAGAATCGCTGCCATGCCGGTTTGGAGCGGAACTCATCCCGTTTGGGCGGCAGACTCATCTGCTCCTTGTCCATGCTCTCGTCGATCATGCCGGCGATTTTGACATAGCCTCCGAGCGGCACCCAGCCGATGCCGTATTCGGTGTCGCCGCGCTTGAACTTGAAGAGCGAGAACCACGGGTCGAAGAATATGTAGAACTTTTCGACGCGTATTTTGAAGATGCGGGCGGCGATGAAGTGCCCGAATTCGTGAATCGCCACGAGCAGCGACAACGATAGGAAAAATTGAACAGCCTTGATTAAAATATCCATTTTCTAAATTTTTATGTCGTTTCCTGTAATCCGAGTGCTTCGGCTGCCAGACGCCGGGATTCGCCGTTTGCCGCCGCATAGTCGTCCAGCGTCGGATGCGCGGCGAACGCAGCCTTGCCGAGTGCGTACTCTATCGAGCGGACGATGTCGGTATAGCGGCACCTGCGGTCGAGAAATGCAGCCACGGCGACCTCGTTCGCGCCGTTCATCGTGCAGGCAGCCGTGCCGCCGCGGCGAAGACAGTCGTAGGCGATGTCGAGAGCGGGGTATTTCACGCGGTCTACCTCCTGAAATGTCAGCGCAGGGTTGGCAGCGAAACTGAACGGCTCGACGTGTCGCTCTGCGCGACGGGGATACATCAGCGCGAAACTTATCGGCGTACGCATGTCGGGCGAACCCAACTGCGCCTTTATCGCTCCGTCCCCGAATTCTACCATCGAATGGACTATCGACTGCGGATGCTGGATTACCGAAATGCGGTCGGCATCGACACCGAAGAGCCAGTGCGCCTCGATGACCTCGAAGCCCTTGTTCACGAGCGTCGAGGAGTCGATGGTTATCTTCGCGCCCATGTTCCATTGCGGGTGCCGGAGAGCCTGCTCGGGCGTAACGCCGGCGAGCGCTTCGCGCGGAAAATCGCGCAGCGAACCGCCGCTGCAAGTTATTATCAGTCTACGAAGGGGCGACACCTCGCCGATAAGGCACTGAAAGATAGCCGAGTGCTCGGAGTCGATAGGAATTATCGGCGCACGGTGCGCCAAAGCCTCGCGCATGACGAGTTCGCCTCCGACAACGAGAGACTCCTTGTTCGCCAGCGCGACTTTCCTGCCATGCTCTATCGCCCGCAGCGTGGGAGCGAGTCCGGCATAACCGACCAGAGCGTTCACCACGACATCGATATTGGATGCTGCTGCGCACTGCGCTATCGCGTCCGCACCGGCATATACCTTTACAGGATAGTCGGCGAGAGCCCGTTCGAGTTCCGCATATTTCGATTCGTCGGCTATCACTACGCTGTCGGCGTCGAATTCGATTGCCTGTTCGGCAAGACGCTGCCAGTTGGAATTGGCGGTGAGAGTTACTATTTCGAATATATCCGGATTTTCGCGTACTATGTCGAGCGTCTGTACGCCTATCGAACCGGTCGAACCGAGAAGTGCGACTTTTTGTTTCATTTCGTCAGGTTAAAACAGTATGTATGATTCGGGATCGACAGGCTTGCCGTCGCTCCAAAGTTCGAATGCGAATGTTGATAGATCGTCCTTTTCCTCGCCCGCCGTCGAGTAGCCGATGACTTCATTGCCCTTGACGCGCTGTCCCTTGCCTGCGAGGGTTCCCGAAAGACGGCGGTAGACCGAAATCATTCCGTTCGGATGCTGTATGGCGATGCTGTTGCCTGTTTCGGGCGACCAGTCGTTGAGAACGACCGTGCCGTCGGAAATGGCGACGATTTGCGATTCGGGCGCACCGGCGATACGGATGCCGTACGAACCGTTCTTCATGTCGAACCGTTCGGCGATGATGCCGTCCATCGGGGCTACGGCGTTGATGTTCGTGCGTCCGCCGTTGGCAGCGGTGCGAATGCCGTATTTGCCGTCGCCCTCCATCTGACTGCGCAGTACGGAGTCGGCGCGCGATGCCGGAACTATGCTTTTGTCGCGCGGCAGAGAGTCGTTTTGCACGGTGCGCATGACCGGAGTTTTGCCATCCACGACGAGAATCATGCTCTCGTTGTAGGCGAGCATGTCGTTCATCTTGCGTTCGAGCGAGTCGATGCGGATGAGGGTGCGCATAAGCGTTTCGCGCGATTTGGTGGCGTCGGTACGGTAGCCCGGCAGGAAATCGAGTACGGGAGTATAGGCGACTATTGCCAGCACGATGCAGAATATCAGGAATATCGTCGCGACGACGCTCATTGCGAAGCCGATGGGCGAGATATGTATATACCGCGTTCCGAGGCGGTTCTCCGGATCGGAAACGCTGATGCGCCGGCGACGGAACAGGTCGCGCAGCGAATCGTTCGCATCGGCGATGAATTTTCGGATCGATTTCATAATTTGCAAATATACGAATAAGCGAGCAAAATCAAAAATTTGATTTTGCTTTTTATTCGTGTTACTTGTCCCCCTAAATCCCCCTATCTGCAAAGGGGAACTTTTATCGCTGACGCTCCCAACGGTCGGCGCAACGGTCGCAGTCGCCGTCGGAAAAACATTGCATATACTTAACACGTCATCCTGAGCGATAGCGAAGGATCTAACCGAATCGATTGAAACAGATTCTTCGCTTCGCTCAGAATGACGACACTTGCGCTTCCTGCATCGGTTCATAGAGACGATTCTC
>CAYRSF010000010.1:0-17313 GCA_964427035.1 uncultured Alistipes sp. | reverse complement strand
ATAGGCAAACATAGCAACATCTATGAATACGTGCTTGGCGGGGAAACAGAGCCAAGGCTTCTTGAGGTCCGAATTTTTGAGGAGTCTACAAAGAAAATTGTGTATGCGCGACAGACAGCAACCGCAAAAGAGCAAGGCCTTTCTAACTGCCCATTGTGTGCGCTTGGCAACGACTCAAATCGCACGCGCATTTATAAGATAGGTGAAATGGATGCTGACCATGTAACCGCATGGAGTCGCGGCGGAGCAACATCTATAGAGAATTGTCAAATGCTTTGCAAAACTCATAACCGTGCAAAAGGGAATAAATAATTTTTAAGAAACATTTGTCCAAACAAATTAAATCCCCGCTAATCATGTCGATTAACAGGGATTTAATAGTTGAAAACGTGCTTAAAACTGCACTAATACTCTTCCTCGTTGAAAAAGAAATCCTCTTTCGACGGGTAATCGGGCCATATCTCCTCTATGCTTTCGTAGACGTCGCCGTCGTCCTCTATCTCTTGCAGATTTTCAAGTACTTCGAGCGGTGCACCGGAACGTATTGCATAGTCGATCAATTCCTCCTTGGTTGCTGGCCATGGTGCATCTTCAAGTTTAGATGCGAGTTCGAGTGTCCAATACATAAATCTAAATTTTAATCGTTTTGCGTATAAAAACTCGGAGTTCCTTTCGGCACTTAGAGAATTATTGCGTGCAAAAATATACAAAAAATGTAAATAAACAAATTTTGCCGCATAAAAATCTACGGGTGCCACAAAATCTCTTCGACCTTGAAAAATTCGGTCATACGCCGCCCCAATGCGTAGAGATAGTCGGACAGCCGGTTGAGGAATATCAATGCGGATTCGTCTATGTCGTGCGATTGCGATGCGCGAATGGCTGCACGTTCGGCTCTGCGGCATACCGTGCGGCATACGTGGCACATCGAGACTACGGTGCAGCCGCCCGGAATCGTGAAATTGGTTATCGGTGCAATCCGCGATTGCAGGTCGTCGATTCGGTTTTCTATCCAGTCGATATTTTCGTCGCCGACCGGTTTTACCTTGTCCCGTGCGCATTCGCCGACTGCGAGCAACGCCTCGACGCCCATCAGTATCGAATTGATGCGGCGGGTGTCTGCAACGTACTCGTCCTCAATACCCTTATCGACCATCGAATCGCCGAGCAGAGCGAGAAATGCCGTCAGTTCGTCCACCGAGCCGTAAGCCTCGACCCGTTCGTCGGTCTTTGCGACCCGTTCGCCGCCGATCAGCGACGTGCTGCCTTTATCGCCGCCTTTGGTATATAGTTTCATAAGCGGAAATGTTGTTTCGGAAGTTTGTTGTTCAAAATTATCATGTATCCGCGATTGTCCACAGATGTCGATTTGTGCGATTCGACTATCGCCCGGCATTCGTCGCGGCGTTCGCGGTTGGCATACGGCGACATGACGACAAGTATCGTACCGTGCGCCCTCGTCGATTCGTATGCGGATTTCAACTGCCCGACGGGATATTCGGCTGTAACGACGTTGAAATCGGCGCGTCCGTCGCCGTTTATTCCGAAGGTGGCGCATCCGCAATACACCATCGCATTTTGAAGTTGTACCGCCCTTTTGCGAACCACGCCGACGGAAATCAGCGATTCATACAACGGCGCATTATCGGCATCGTACAGTTTCCCGTACATGAACACTTTGCGAACCAGCCCGTACACGAACGGCGAATGAATTCCGTAGCCGCGATAATATTTGGCTCTCGAAATTTCGTCTTTCAGCAGCGACAGTTTGTAGAGCCGCTTTCTGATATTTCTTCCGCTTATTTTCATTATTTTTTAAGTAATCCCGCAAGGTGTCCCGTCGAGAATGCTATTTGCAGGTTATAGCCGCCGGTGTTGGCATCGAGGTCGAGCACCTCGCCGGCGAAATATAGACCCTTGACCTTTTTCGACTCCATCGTGTATTCGTTCACCTCGTCGCATGCCACCCCACCGGCCGTAACCACGGCATATTCGAACGGCGCATAGTCGGCAATCGGGAATACCCAGCCTTTCAAAACCTTTATCAGCCGGTCGAACTCCCTGTCCGTTACCTTGCTTATGTATATTTTCGAATGTACGTCCAACTCCTTGCATATCGGCACGATGAGCGGTTTCGGCACGAGTCTGCGAACGAGTTCGGCGAAAAGTTCGTCGGGCTGCATCCCGGCGACCTCGCGCCGGATACGGTCGTGCAGCATCTCCTGAGTGAGAGCGGGTTTCATGTCGATTTCGATTTTGACCTTGCGACCGTCGATTAGTGCATCCACAGCATCGCGACTGAGCCGCAATATGGCCGCACCTTCGATTCCGCGGTCGGAGAAACTCAATTCGCCGAACTCCTCGCGGATTTTCTCGCCGTCTGCGAACAGCGAAACATTGACATTGCGCAACAATATGTTCCGGATGTATTCGTGCTGCGGATGCGACGTAACGAGCGGAGTCAGCGACGGACGCACCTCCTCGACAGTATGCCCCACGGCATCGGCGAACGCATAGCCGTCGCCGGTCGAACCGGTAGCGGGATAAGATACGCCGCCGGTGGCTATTATCACGTTCGGGGCTTCGACCTTGCGCTCGAAACCGCGCTTGTTGATGAACTTCACGCCGAGGATTCTGCCGCCTACGGTTATTATTTCGGATACTCTTGTGTCGCAGCGGATTTCGACCCCGTAGTCGCGGCAGTAGAATTCGAGCGCATTGGCGATGTCGGCAGCCTTTCCGCTCTCGGGAAATACCCGTTCGCCGCGCTCGGTTACGAGTTTCACGCCCATTCGCTCGAAAAACCGCATCGTCGCACGATTCGAGAACTCGGAGAACGCGACTTTCAGGAATTCGGCATTCGTCCTCACGTTTTCGGCGAATTCGCTCTCCGGTTTGGCATTGGTCAAATTGCATCTACCCTTGCCGGTGATTCTTATCTTGCGGGCAGGCTTCTCCATCTTTTCGAGCAGCAAGACGCGCGAACCGTTCTTCGCGGCCGTACCCGCCGCCATCATTCCGGCTGCGCCTGCTCCTATGACGATAACGTCATATAGGGATTCGGTAGTTGTGTCTGTTAAATTATCCATATATGCAACAAAGTTACTATTAAGAATCAACAAATGAAACTTTCTCGTCGGAAAATTTAATGACGAGCAGGTTTAAGGACTTTAATGCCGAATTAACGAATTACGGTTTCGGCGTAAAGTTTTTAATGACATTAAGAGGCTGTCCGAATACCCGCGACATGCCAGACAAGTCCGCGGCAATCTGCCGCTGTCGGGAATGATGTGCCGATACTTAATAGGCAATATAGGTCTTATAAGTAATATAGGCAGAACAGGCGCAACACCGCATATCGCTTATCCTACCTATAATACCTATTGCATCTATCTCCCCCACGACCTCCATTCCGTCATCGTGAGGTCTTGCATCCGCCTGCCCTGCAACCCGAAATTATGATTATAACCCCTACCCTGTCGCTACTCCGCCTTCGGCTCGATATAGATATAGAACAGCAGCGGAGTATAACCCAAAACCTCGGTTTCGAGTTTCGTCGTATCGACAGTCGTAATCGGCGAAATATAAGGATTGTATCCGTAATATCCGCCGTAATAGTAACCGCCGCCGAAATACATCGGATTAAAGTTATTATAATAGTCGTAATACGGCATCGCCACGTTGGTGGAGGTTGTCGATGAAGTACGCGATGTTCCGTTGGCTCCGTAAGCGAATCCCGAAGATGTCAGTATGGCAGCCCATTGACCGTAGTGCATCTTCGGAATGCAATAAAGCCATGCACTGATCATATTCTCCGACGAACCGTCCGGGGTATAACTCTCTGCCGAGGAAGAACCGCTTTCATCGAACACCAACTTCTTTATCTCGCCTATATTGGTATCGAGTACAAAACCGTCGAGAAACCGCACGACATACCAGATCTGAGCCGTCCCGCTTTTCGTTACGAGATTATCCTCCGTCATGTCCTCTTTCGCAAGCGCCTTTCCCTCGAACTTTTCTGCAAGAATACGGTCTATCTCCTTGTCCAAAGCCTCCATATCGGCATATTTGCCGCTGTCCCTGTATGGGCTCGATATGCTCGTGTCGCTTATCTGCGGCTGCAAATATCGCAAACCGACACTGTTCTTGCCGGGTTCGAACTGCAAATTGTAATACAATCCTTTCAGTTCTTTGTCGTCATCCTCGGATGCGTTCTCCTCGCCCGCCGTACCGGTCGTAACCGCCAAGGTCCACCCGTTCTGACCGTCGGACTTGTTGTCCGGTGCGCCCACGAGGTCGGTTATCATATCGATTTCGAGATCGGAAGGGTTCTTTACCGCCCGCAGCACCTCGATATCGAGAATCATCGGAATGTTTCCGTCGAGAGCGTACTGACCGCCGAAGCCGCCGTCCATATCGACACCCGACGAGGCGTAAGTTATCGACGACGGAGCGTAAAGGCGAATCTTCGACCCGCGGCGCAACTTGAACACTTTGCCCCTGCACACATCGGAATGGTCGGCTACGTATTTGTCGCCGAGCGTTATCTCGTTGCGAGCCAGCAGATAGGTGCTTTCCAGCAATCCGACCGCATTAATCTCTCCTCCGAAATTCAGATACGGAATATAGTGGGTCGTAAGTTGAAACGTGCCCTGCATACGTGCCACTTCCTCATTGCGATTGAGACATACATTGCCGTCGAGGTCGTATCCCGTCAGATTATAGAACATCCACACGGAATCCTGCTCCATTATCGGTTTGTCGCCGAAATCATTCTTGTCGCCCATATCGGACTCCTCGCCCCAAGCCATGATTTCGACATAATAATCGCCGTTCGTCTGGTGATTTTCGAGCAGGTCCGGACGGTTCTTCTTAATCCATGCACGCAACGACCTGCTCTCCATCTCCGCACCGGAAAGTTCATCCTCCTTGACGCAAGATGCGAATGCGACGGCACACAACAATGCCGACACGAAAATACGAATCATATATCCTGATTTAATCATTTTGTAACTTTCAATATTTTTATGTACCACGCCACCGACGAATTCTTCGGAACGGTTCCGACAAGATGTTTGCCGTATGCCATGTTATAAGTCATATATATTTGTACGGAATCCTGATCGCGGCAACCGACCAAAGCCTGTTCGAGACCCTTTATCATCTTAGTCGAACCGACCGTAACGACAAGCGGGTCGGTTGTCCAGTCGAGATGGGCGACAGGATTGACGCTCTGCGATTCGAGAGCGGATATCGTCGAGCCGACATTCGACCAATATACGTTTTTCAGCGACGGCTCCGAACCGTCGAAAACATAGGCGTCGAACAACAAATCCACCGTACAGCCGGGCTGCACCTCGCTCCACTCTTCGCGGTCTTCATTATAATAGGTAGTAATGTATCGATACGTCGAGCGTCCGTGTTCGGTATAGAATGCAGGGTCGTTCTCGATGACGTTGTCTATCTCCGACTCGGCTACCAAATGACGGGTGGATGTCAGATAGCGGACTATCGAGGTCTGCTGGGTGGTGAAAATATCCTCGTCGTCGCCGCATCCGCAGAGGAGCGCAAACGCAAAAATCGCTATGCCGAATAGTCGTTTCATGGTCGTATAACGCACAAAGATACTAAAATATTACTTAATCCCGAATTAAAACGGCAAGTTCCGATCATAAATGTTTGAGTGCCATTCGCACCAACTCCTCGACCGTCGTCGCAGGATTCTCTTTCAGCAGTTTGCGCAGCACTTTGTCGGAGGCTCCCTTTTGGAATCCGAGCATCACCAGTGCCGACAACGCCTCGTCGAGCGTCTCGTTCGCCGCTGCGCCCGCGACCGCTGCCGGCGAATCCGCACCGCCGGTAAGATCGAGCACCTTGCCGCTCAAATCAACGATTATTTTTTGGGCGGTTTTCAGTCCCAGCCCCTTAACGTTTTTCAGCAGCGTCGCATTGCCTGTCGCGATTATGTTCTGCAACTCCGACGGGGAGTACGTCGATTGAATCATGCGTGCCGTATTGCCCCCGACACCAGACACGCCGATAAGCATGCGGAACAAATCGCGTTCGATTTTCGTTGCGAAACCGTACAATATCTGCGCATCCTCGCGCACGATATGATGCAGGAAAAGTTTTACGTCCGCACGACCCTCTATCTCCGAATAGGTCTGCAACGATATGTTTATGAAATAGCCTATTCCGCCTGTCTCGACTATCGCGTATGCCGGTGCGGACTCGGCAAGTGTTCCCGTAATGTATTCGTACATGATTCAAAGATATTTACTACAAAGATACGAATAAGCCGAGAGCAAAACAAAATTTATTTTGGATTTGCAGAGGCGAAATGTTTAAGACGAAGTCAAAGATACGAAAATCTTTATGGTCTTTAAGGAGTTTGAGACCGAAAACGGGAATAAACGTTCGCAAATCGCATCATCCGGCATATTATACACTCAATTTGGATGCGAATACGCACGATATTACAAAATTTTGCTATCTTTGTGCAATGTAAGTTTCGGCAGCACCGCCGAAATCTGCATGCAGACAAAACGATTTAACCAAAAAAGTTTTACATAAAAATGAAAAAAGTACTTTTCGCAGCGATTGCGTTGGCAATGCTCGCAGGCTGCAAAGAAGCGAAAACGGATTCGACCGAGAATGCTGCCGAAGAGCAGACGACCGAAATCAACACCTCCGACATTGCATATGTTCAGGTGGAGGCGGTTATGGCTCAAAGCGAAATGTTCCTCAGCGAGGGTGTCGCCTTGCGCGACAAAACCGAGAAGGCGCAGAACGGCTGGGCGCAGAAAGAGCGCAATCTTCAATCCGAAATGGCACAGTTGCAGGAGAAATATCAGAAGGGATTGATTACGACCCGCGATGCACAGCAGAAAGAGCAGGACCTGCAAAAGCGTATCGCCAACTATCAGACTGCCGCACAGAACGAGGCGAAAAATCTTGAAGAGGAGAACGTCGTATTCAACAACAGGATGAGCGACCTGCTTTCGCGTGCGATTAAGGAGATCAATGCCGACAAGAAATACAAAATGATCGTCAATGCCTCGGCATTGCTCGATGCCGACCAGTCGCTCGACATTACAGACACCGTTCTTGCAAAGGTAAACGAACTTTACAAGTCCGACAAAGAGAAAAAATAGCGGAGACACACCGCACTGATTCGTATTCGGAACATCGCTTGCCATGCGATGTTCCGAATTGCAAACTACAAGCAGGATGATACGCCTATGGGATTCATTCCTTTCACATTCATCGATTTCATCGATATTTTTCTCGTCGCCGGTCTGATTTTCTGGCTGTATCGCGCCACCCGCGGTACGAATGCCCCGTATATTCTCGCCGGAATCATCATCATATATGTATTATGGGTTGTCGTCAAAACGATGAACATGGAGTTGCTCTCCTCGATTCTCGGGCAAATAATCAGTGTCGGAGTAATTGCGCTGATAATCGTTTTTCAACCGGAAATAAGACGATTCCTGCAAATGATAGGCATGCGGCAAAAGGAACTGGACTTCATCTCGCGCATCTTTTCAGCCGGTCGCAAGGGGGACGACATCAATACATCGCCGATAGTCTCGGCATGTCTGGATATGAGCGAAAGCAAAACGGGAGCATTGATAGTTCTGATGCAGAAAGACGACCTGCAATTCATTATCGAAGGCGGCATCGCCGTGGATGCCAATGTTTCGGTTTCGCTGATAAAGAACCTGTTTTTCAAGAACGCTCCGCTGCATGACGGTGCGGTCGTAATCGACGACAACCGTATCGTGGCTGCGAAATGCATTCTGCCTGTAACGCAGAGCAACGTTCCCAAATCGTATGGTACGCGTCATCGTGCAGCGATAGGATTGAGCGAAATTACGGATGCAATAGTCATAGTCGTGTCCGAAGAGACGGGCGGGATATCGATAGTCAAGAACGGTCAGATAAAGCACGATATCGACCCTCAGAAATTCGCAGCGACATTAAAACGCGCTCTCGGTCAAAAATAAGGGAAATCAGAAGCGATAACTCACACCGAACAGGCGGTTCTTTTGAAGAACCGCCTGTTCGGTTTTCGGCACCTCCGATGGCATTAAAGTCTTTAAGGACTTGAACGACCCTGATGCCATAACAGAGGCATCTGCCTAACGGCGAACGCCGCACCAATATTGGTGCGGCGTTCGCCGTTTCGGACAACCCTGCATTATGCGCCGAAGTTGTCGTAAAGTATATTCTCGCGCGGAACGCCGAGCGAATCGAGAAGTTTCTCGACAGACGACACCATCATCGGAGGTCCGCACATAAGGTAGATGCATCCCTCCGGCTCCTCGTGATTCTTCAAATAGTTCTCATAAAGAACATTGTGAACGAATCCTACCTTGTAGTCCACTCCTGCGGCATCGGCTTCCGGGTCCTGACGGTCGAGAGCCAGATGGAACTTGAAGTTAGGGAACTCGCGCTGAATCTCTGCGTAGTCCTCCAAATAGAAAGCCTCTTTGAGCGAACGCGCTCCATACCAGAACGTAACCGGACGTTTAGTCTTTTCGGTCTTGAACAGGTGCATGATGTGGCTGCGCATAGGAGCCATGCCCGCACCGCCGCCGATAAAGATGAGTTCCTGATCCTCCGGCAGATTGTCAGGCAGGAAGAACTCTCCGTAAGGACCCGATATCATAACCTTGTCGCCCGGTTTGAGCGAGTAGATGTATGACGAACATACTCCCGGATTCACCGGCAGAACCTTGCGGTCGGGACCGAACGGAGGCGTCGCGATACGCACGTTCAGTTTGATGATATCGCCCTCGGCAGGATACGTCGCACACGAATATGCACGCATCTGCGGTTCCGGATTGACCATTTTAAGGTTGAAGAATCCGAATTTCTCCCAGTCGGCACGATATTCGGGATCCACATCGATATTCTTGAAATCCACCGTTACAGCCGGCACGTCGATTTGTATATAACCGCCCGAACGGAAATTCAGATGCTCGCCCTCAGGGAGTTTAACGACGAACTCCTTGATAAATGTCGCAACGTTGTGATTAGATACGACCTCGCACTCCCACTTCTTGATGCTGAGCACCGAATCAGGAACGGCGATTTTCATATTCTCCTTGACTTTCACCTGACAGCCCAGACGCCAGTTGTCGCGAATCTGCTTGCGGTTGAAAAATCCCGTCTCGGTAGGAAGAATCTCACCGCCGCCTTCGAGAACCTGACACTTGCACTGACCGCAGGCACCCTTGCCGCCGCAGGCCGAAGGCAGGAATATGTTCTCCGCAGCAAGCGTAGTCAGCAGCGTGCTGCCGCCATCGACGTCGAGAACTTTCTTGCCCCCGTTAATGTCGATGGTTACCTTGCCCGAAGTAGTAAGTTTTGCCTTTGCAAAGAGCAGCAGCGCAACCAAGACGAGTGTAACTGCAAGAAAGGCAAGTATTGCAAATAAAATTACTTTTATCATCTTTTTTACTCTTTATAAAGGTTACAACTTTATACCCGAGAATATCATGAATGCGATACCCATCAGACCGGTAATGATAAACGCAATGCCGGGACCTTTGAGGGCTGCCGGAACATGCGAATAGGCGATTCGTTCGCGAATAGCTGCCATCATTACGATAGCCAGCCACCAGCCCAGACCCGAACCGAGTCCGTAAACGATGGACTGCCAAACGTCATCTATGGCACCGGCTGCAACCTTCTGCTGCATGAAGAGCGAACCTCCCATGATGGCGCAGTTCACGGCGATAAGCGGAAGGAATATACCCAACTGGTTATACAGCGTCGGCGAGAACTTCTCGACCACCATCTCGACCAACTGCACGAATGCAGCGATAACGGCGATGAAGACGATGAACGAAAGGAAACTCAAATCGACGCCCTCGACGAGTGCATTCGGTCTCAATACATATTCGTTAATCAGGTAGTTGAGCGGTACGGTCATGACCATCACGAAAGTAACGGCGGCACCGAGTCCGACAGCGGTCTTGACGCTCTTGGATACGGCGATATAGGAGCACATTCCGAAAAAGAATGCGAAGACCATGTTATCGATAAAAATCGACCTTATGAACAAATTCAATGTTTCCATACTCTGTTTCTCCTATTATTTTTCCTGTAAATCCTTGTTAATCGAACGATGCGCCCAGATAATGCAGCCGACGATAATCAAAGCCATCGGCGGGAACAGCATCATGCCGCAATTCGAATAGAATCCTCCGTTGTCGATATACCAACTCTCCGGAATGATACGGAATCCGAGCAGAGTGCCCGAACCGAACAGTTCGCGGAAGAATGCAACGGCAATCAGGATAATCGCATATCCGGCACCGTTACCGATACCGTCGAGGAACGAAGCCCATGGGCGATTGCCGAGTGCGAACGCCTCGACGCGTCCCATGACGATACAGTTGGTGATGATAAGACCGACATAGACCGAAAGTTGCTTCGACACGTCGTACGCATATGCTTTCAGCACCTGATCCACGAGTATCACGAGCGCGGCGATTACGACCAACTGCACGATGATACGTATACGCGACGGCACTCCGTTGCGCAGAAGCGACATCACGAGATTGGAGAACGCCGTAACGACCATAACCGACAACCCCATGACAATCGCAGGTTTGAGTTGAACGGTAACTGCGAGTGCCGAACAGATACCGAGTATCTGCACGATGACCGGATTGCTGTTGTTCAGCGGACCGGTCAGATATTTCAGACTCTTACTGCTCATTGTTTTCGTTATTTAATTCGTTAGAAGACGCCTCTTCCGATGCGGCGGCGGCACTGCGCACACCGTCGAAATAAGGCTTATAGTTTTTCAGACATGTTTTGAGCATGGCGGTTACGCCGTCCGAGGTCTTAGTACCGCCCGTAATGGCATCCACCTCGTGCGCATAATCGGCATCGCTCTCTTTCGCGCCGCCCTTTTTCAGGGTAATACCGACGAGTTCGGCTCCATCGTATATGGTTTTGCCGACATACTTCGCCTGATGTTTCGGAGTCGCGATTTCGGCACCCAAACCGGGAGTCTCGCCTTTATGGTCGAGAACTATACCTTTAACCGTGTTCATGTCGGGTTCGAGAGCGACATATCCCCAAATGGCATCCCACAGACCGGCACCGTAAACCGGAACGACGACGCTGCCGTCGGCAGTACGGAAAATCGGATACTCGCCCGCCTCTATCGAGCCGTTCAAATCCTGCATGGCTTCGAACACGTCGTTTTCGCTCTTGCCTGCGATAGCCCGACCTTCGGCATCGAGCAATGCAGCCTCGACTACCACGTCGGAATATGCGGTAACTGCCGGATTCTCGCCGAGAGCCGTTACGATTTGCTGCTTCTTTTCGTTAAGCATGTTATCGTACTGACGCTTCTGCAACGACAGCGACGCCACCGAAAGCAGTGTAGCCACGATTACGACCATGACGACGGAGTAGATAATTATATAGGCATTGCCGTTCTTATTGCTCAGCAAACCTTTTTTCTCAGAATTATTTGTTGCCATACTCCCAATTATTTAGCAATTTTAACACGATTCTTTCTGCGGCGGATGTTAGCCTCTACGACGAAGTAATCCACAAGCGGAGCGAATGCGTTCATGAACAGAATCGAAAGCATCATTCCTTCCGGATATGCAGGGTTCACCAGACGAATCATGATTGCGATGGCTCCCGTCATGAAACCTACTATATACTTGCCGGCAGATGTTTGAGCCGATGTAACCGGATCGGTAGCCATGAAGACCGCACCGAATGCGAAACCTCCGGTAATCAGGTGGTAGTATGCCGGATAATCAAACACCCCGCATGCGCCGAGCAGGTAAGCCATAGCCGTACCGCCGACGAATACCGACAACATCGTTTTCCACGATGCGATACCCGTAAACAGGAGAATGGCGGCACCGATAAGGATGCACAGCGTCGAAGTTTCGCCGAACGACCCCGGGATGAATCCGAGGAACGCATCGAGCGCGCTCCACTGCATATCGCCTTCGGTTGCGAGTTGTTCCAAGGCGGTGGCGCCTGTCGCGGCATCGGCAGCACCCATCATCTTCCACGACGAGTACCAAACCGTTTCACCCGACATCTGCGGAGTGAAAGCGAAGAACACGAAGGCACGAGCCAGAATAGCCGGATTGAAGACGTTCATGCCGGTTCCGCCGAGCACCTCCTTGCCGAATACGACAGCGAATGCGGTACCGACGGCAACCATCCACAGCGGAGTGCTTACAGGCATAATCATCGGAATCAGCAGACCCGAAACGAGGAAACCCTCGTTCACCTCATGACCGCGAATCTGGGCGAAATAAAATTCGATAGCCAAACCTACTATATAAGAGGTGGCGACCATCGGCAGAATACGCACCAGTCCATAGAAGAAAGCCGTCCAACCCGCAAGACCGACCTGCGAACCGGTATTGTAGCACCCGAAGAAGAATGCCGGCAGAAGTGCCAATACGACGACTATCATCGTACGCTTCATATCGTTGCAGTCGCGAATATGCGAACCGCGGGCAGTGGTCGTATTCGGAACGAACAGGAACGTTTCAAAAGCATCGAACGTCGATGCAAGGAAACTCAACTTTCCGCCTTTGGAGAAAGTAGGTTTCAGATTATCAACTATTTTGCGAAGTCCCATTTACTCTCCCTCCTTAATCATTAAGTTAATACCGTCGCGAATAACCTGCTGCATCTCCGTTTTCGACGGATCGACGAATTCGCACAGAGCGAAATCCTCCTCGATAACCTCGTAGATGCCGAGGTTTTCCATCTTGTCGATGTCGCCTGCCATGATGGCTTTGAGCAGATGCATCGGATATATGTCCATAGGCAGGTATTTCTCGTAAAGTCCCGTAACGACGAACGGACGTTCGCCGCCGTTAAGATTCGTATCGAGATTGTACTTGCGATTAGGGCACAGCCACGAGAAATAGGCATGCGAAACCGAGAACTTGCCGAACCGCGGCATCGCCCAACCCATGAACTCGTATTTGTCGCCCTCCGGAATCAGAGTAAGCGAGTTGGCGTAGAATCCGAGGAATCCGCCGGCACCGACATTGCGCCCGGTCAGGACATTGCCGGAGATATAGCGCACATGACCCTCGCGGACATTGCCCTTCACAATCGAAGCGACCGAGGCTCCGGCGATTACACGGCAATAGCGGGGAGCGACGACCTCCGAACCGCACACGGCGACGGTGCGGGTCAAATCGACCTTGCCGGTAAGGAACAGACGACCGATAACCGCCACATCCTGAATATTCACTGTCCACACCTTGTCGCCCTTGTTGATAGGGTCGATATGGTGAATCTGAACACCGACATTGCCTGCCGGATGCTTGCCCTTGAATGCGTGAAGTTCCACGCCCTTGATTTCAGGTGCGGCGCAATCGGCATTGTACGACAGATGAACCTTGCCGTCGGTCAGACATGCGAGGACATCGAATCCCTTCTGAATCGCTTCGCCGTCGCCCGACAAAGCGAAGCCGTAATCTGGCGCGAGCGGCGCACTGTCGAAAGCCGATACGAAGACAGCCTTCGGAGTGTCCGCAGGAGAGGCAATGATGCCATAAGGGCGTTGAATCAACATCGCCCACAAACCGGATTTAAGCAAAAGGTCGCGAATCTCGCCGCGAGCGGCAGACGACACTTTCGGCACATCGAACTCCTCGTAAGATATGGCAGAGTCGGCAGTTACGGTAACGGAGAGAATCTTGCGCTTCTCTCCGCGATTGACGGCTGCGACCGTTCCGCTTACCGGCGAAACGAACATGACATCCGGATTGTTCTTATCGAAGAACAACGGTGTACCAGCCTTAACCTTATCGCCAACCTTAACCAGCATCTTCGGGGTGATGTTCTCGAAATCCAAAGGCGAAACGGCATACTCCGAAGCCAGCGGAATCTCCGTCAGCGTTCGTTGAGCCTCACCTTGGAGTTTGATGTCCAAACCCTTGCTCAGTTTAATGATTTTCGACATTGTTAAATGTTTTTTGTTAAAATGAATTATGTATTATAACGATTTATTTGCCGTTTCATCCAAAAGCCGCATGACCGGCTCTCGAATCGCCCGCGAATATACGAATTTTTTCTCATATTTCGGACGGCTAAATCGCTTTTTTCGACAATCCGGGCGATTATTCGGAGCATATGCGACGGCATGCATTTCGATACGCGGAACCGTCTGCCGGCATAAGCAACGAACCGAAACGGAAAAAGCGATGAAAACGTACAAAAGACATAAAATACAAAACTTTTGTGCCGCGATAATCACCCTTCGCGATACCGATACGAAAAAAACGATACCTTGCGAAACATCAGTTTCCTTTATCGCGGAATTGTAGTATATTTGCATACGATTTATCCGAAACTTGCAGACGATGTTCGTAAATATCCACACCCACAGACCGACCGGTCGCGATACGGAAATCGCGACTGCCGGAGTACATCCGTGGGATGCCGGGCACTGCGGCATTGCCGAAACGGAAGCGGCTGTCGGACGAATCGACGCCATCGGAGAAATCGGGCTCGATTATGCGTGCAAAGTCGATCGCGCGGCGCAACAGAACATATTCGAGGCGCAGTTGAAGTTGGCGGAGCGCAACTGTCTGCCCGTGATACTGCACTGCGTCAAAGCGTTCGATGCGACAATGAAAACGCTGGCGAAATACCGGGTGAAAGCGGTGATATTTCACGGATTCATCGGGTCGCGCGAACAGATGCGGCAGGCAATCGGGGCTGGGTACTCGCTTTCGTTCGGAGAACGCGCATTCGCTTCGCCGAAGACCGTCGAAGCGATGCGGGAGATTCCGAAAGAGCGGATGTTTCTCGAAACCGACGACAGCCCTATCGACATAGCAGGGATATATCGCCGCACGTCCGAGATAACGGGAATCGACATCGAAACTCTGCAACGCATCATAACAGAAAACTACAACGGAATATTTGGGAAAAACCGATGAATAACTGGCTTGAACGCAGCGAACTGCTGCTTGGCGCAGAGTCTATGCGGCGACTGCACGATGCGAATGTACTCGTGGTAGGTTTGGGCGGCGTAGGCGCGTACGCAGCGGAGATGATTGCCCGTGCGGGAGTAGGGAGAATGACGATAGCCGACTCGGACACGGTCGCTGAGAGCAACATAAACCGACAGTTGATAGCGTTGCACTCCACCGTCGGGCGCAACAAAGCCGACGTGCTCGCCGAGCGTCTTGCGGACATCAATCCGGAGATAGAACTGCGCATCGTAAACGAATATATAAAGGACGAACAGACCGATTTGCTGCTCGATTCCGAAAAGTTCGACTATGTGGTCGATGCGATAGATACCCTGTCGCCGAAACTCGCGCTGATAAAGGGTTGTCTGGACCGCGGTCGCCCGATAGTGAGTTCGATGGGTGCAGGTGCAAAACTCGATCCTACGCAGATGGAGATTGCCGACATCTCGAAAACGCACCACTGCCCGCTGGCGCACATGCTGCGCAAGCGATTGCACAAAACAGGCATTCGCAGCGGATTCAAGGCGGTGTTCTCGCCCGAACCGCCGCGCGAAGGGGCTATGACAGTTTGCGAAGAGCGCAACAAGAAATCGAACGTCGGCACTATCTCCTATCTTCCGGCACTGTTCGGCATCGGATGCGCCTCCGTCGTCATTCGCGACATAGCCGGCGGGGACCGCGAAAATGAAAAACGAAACGATTGACGATATGGCACACAAAACAGTATTTCTCGACGAATATTCGCTCGGCGGACACGATTTGACCCCGATACGCGAACTTTCAGACTACAAAGGGTTCGACCGTACCTCGCCGGACGAGGTACTGCGCAACTGCGCCGATGCCGAAATAGTAATCTCCAACAAGGTGGTGCTTTCGGCGGATACGATGCGGCAGTTGCCGAGTCTCAAATTCATCGCCATCGCTGCAACGGGAATGAACAACGTCGATCTCGACGCAGCACGCGAACTCGGAATAGAGGTTCGCAATGCCGCAGGATATTCGACATACGCGGTAGCCGAAGCCACACTCTCCGCCGCATTGTCGCTGGTTCGCGAAACGGTCTATTACGACCGCTATTTCAAAAGCCGCGAATACGCCCAATCGGGAACCATTTTCCGCTATGACAGACCGATACGACAATTGCGCGGAAAAAACTGGGGCATAATAGGTCTCGGCAATATCGGTCGCGAAGTCGCCCGGCTCGCCGAGGCATTCGGTTGCAGCGTAAAGTACTGCTCGACGAGCGGTATCGGCAGACCGGAAAAATATGAACGCATGTCGCTCGAAGAGTTGCTCGCATGGGCAGACATCGTGTCGATTCATGCCCCGCTGACGGATGCGACACGGAATCTGATAGGGCAAAAAGAATTGTCGGCGATGAAACCGAGCGCGATAATAATCAATGTAGCCCGCGGAGGCATCATCGACGAAAGCGCATTGGCGAATGCCTTGAACAATGGAACGATAGCCGGCGCAGCACTCGATGTCTTCTCGCAGGAGCCGCTTTGCGAATCGCCGCTGTACGATTTGAAGGACCCTTATCGTCTGCTCGCGTCTCCCCATAGCGCATGGGCGACGGACGAGGCAATCGCCCGGTTGATAGACTGCATAGCCCGCAACATAAAAGAGTTCATCGAACGGAGCGGGAACAGGTAAACCGAAAGCGGGATTCCTCGAAAGAGAAAATCCCGCTTTTACGTAATATCATTACTCTTATTTCAGTTCCACCAAAGCGTGTCCCGTCATATCGGCAGGCTGCTCTACACCCATAAGTTTCAACACGGTAGGTGCGACATCGGCGAGGATGCCGTTTTCGACGCTCTTCACGCGCTCCGAAATGACAACGACAGGTACCGGATTGAGCGAATGCGCGGTATTCGGAGTTCCGTCGGAGTTTATCGCATGGTCGGCATTTCCGTGGTCGGCAATCATAACCACCTCGTACCCATTGGCTTTTGCAGCCGCCACGACCTTCGACACACATGCATCGACAGCCTTTACCGCCTTCACAATTGCTTCGTAAACGCCGGTATGACCGACCATATCGCCGTTGGCGAAGTTAAGACAGATGAAGTCGTACTTTTGCATGTCGAGCGCGGCAACGAGTTTGTCGGCGACCTCGTACGCGCTCATTTCAGGTTGCAGGTCGTAAGTCGCGACTTTCGGAGAAGCGACGAGGATACGGTCCTCATTGCCGAACTTGTCCTCGCGACCGCCGTTAAGAAAGAACGTAACGTGCGCATATTTCTCGGTCTCGGCGATACGCAACTGCGAAAGACCGAGCGACGATACCCACTCGCCTATCGTATTC
>CAYRSF010000009.1:0-41635 GCA_964427035.1 uncultured Alistipes sp. | reverse complement strand
GGGAACGATTCGCTTCCGACGATTTTCAAGTTTCGCTTTTGCTTAAAACATTTTATCTTAAATCCGAAAGGGGTTCTCACATCTTTGAGTTGAGCGATGATGAACGCGATTCGCTCGGCGAAGACGAATACGAGTTAAGTTCTTCGCTCCAACTCGCGAACTCGAATTGGAGCGAAAAGATTCCGCACATTCTGGCAGCGATTTGCCGCGATGCCATTATCGAAGGGCATCCGCTGACAATCGACGACGAAAATATCGCCGAATACGGCTTCACCGACACGGACGCAGAGTATCTGAAAGACAAAATCGCCGAAATAAATGAAGAACTGATGTCCGAATTCAGAGAAAATTACGAATGGCTTAAAAAGGTTGTGGAACACGCCGGGATATAGCAGTATCCGAAAACAGCCGGGTCCAGTCGGTCTTGCCCGGATTGTCCGGCGCGTGAAAAAGGCGAAGCCCGCGCAACCTTAAAAACCTGTCCGCTGTCGTTTCGCCGTCTTCTGCTTCGGCTCATTCGAAAATACCACCGGCGAATGTTCGCGGAAATGTTCGGCGATTACGTCCAGAACCTTTATCGGATGCCGTTCGACATCCGAAGCCTCGTAAACGTATTTCTTGGCGATATAGTCCGCCATGGCGACCTTGTATGCAACCCCCTCGCGCAAATCGGGGAACAGCACATCGACAGCCTCGCCGCAATCGTCGAGAACTATCGTATACGGCGTCGAACTGAACAGGTCGATGCGGTGCGACTCTTTCGCATTGCCCGTATCGTTGTACTTGACCACAATCATGTTCCGCATCTGTTCCGGCGTCATCGTCATGGTGTAAATCTGCGAGAAAAACGGTTCGAGGTCGAACAGCGTGGACATCGACACTCCGCCCGCAGGCAACTCCGCAAGACGTATGCCGCCATAGTGATAGAATCCTATGTCCGCTCCCGTCGCCCGTGCGACGAGTGCGGTTTCCATATCGGCAAGCCCACTCTTGTCGAGCGCGACGCCGAGCGTGCCGACGTTCTTTTGCAATTCGGGATTGCTCTCGATTTCGGCGACCCGTTCGGCGAAATCGTCATCCTCCGCATAACGGTCGAGCGGGATATTTTCGTAATCGATGCTCGCTATCCTGCATCCTTTCAGGCGGATTCGGGTCGCGCCGACCATTTTCAGTTTATTTCCCGTCTGCCCTATCACGGTACGGTTCACGAGCGTATCGACCACGTCGTGCGAGTGTCCGCCTATAATCACGTCGTAGCGGTCGCACCGTTCGGCGAACTCGAAATCCTTGTCTCTCGCCATGTGCGACAACAGTACGAGGACATCGCCGTCGTCCGAAGCCGCTGCGGCTTCGCATGCCGCCGCCATGGGATCCGGAAATTCGAGCCCCTCGAAAATCTCGTTGTCGCCGTCCGGATGCCCGTTATCATAGTTGGTTACCACGCCGACGAAACGGATAGCGACGCCGTTGTCGGTCCTTATCGTAACGCCCGGACGCACGTCCATGAAATCGGCGCTCACGTTCTTCACATTTGCGCAGACGATATCGAAATCGGCATACTCCACGGCGTCGCGCAGGAATGCCGTTCCGAGGTCGAACTCGTGATTTCCGAGCGTCGCCGCATCGTAGTCCAGTTCGTTCATCAGGTCGTAAATCGGACGCCGTCCGTCCGCCAAATCGACGAACGCATTGCCCGTCCAGCGGTCGCCGGCATCGACAAGCACCGTGGCGACGGTATCGCGGCACCGTTCGACGGCTTCGGCGAACCGTGCGAAATTGGATATGTTGGCGTGAATGTCATTGGTCGAGAGTATCACCACTTCGCGTTCGCGGAGTGTCGTGCGATAAAACAGTATGCCCGCAAGAATCAGCACAGCGAGCAGCAATGCAATTGAATATTTTCTGTTCATACGTTCATTATATCAGCGTTCAAAGTTATAAAAAACATCCGTCGCCGGCAAATATTCGTTTCGATTGCGACGTTTTATTTCATAAGAACCGCCGATGCCGCGCACCGGATGTCGTCAAAGGGGGCATAGGGAGATGCAAAGTTTGATTTTTGCCGAAAAATCCCTAACTTTGAGAAATCAAATTCAATACGTCATGAACGACATTATCAAAGTATATTGCGAAAACACAGATTCGCACATCGAGGTCGAGATGGGTACGCCGCTGACTGATATTCGCGACCGTCTCGATATGGACAACGAATACCCTTTCCTCGCCGCATACGTGAACAACCGCATCAAGGAGTTGAACTACAAGGTCTACACCCCTATTTCGATACGGTTCATCGACGCCGCCCATTTCGAGGGCTATCGCGTCTACCAACGCACGGTATCGTTCATCATGCAGGCTGCCGTATGGGCATTATACCCCGACCGCAAGTTCCATGTCCGACACACCGTCGGGAGCGGATTCTACTGCGAAGTGGACGGCATCGACGTGTTTACGGAGACCGAATGTCTGCGCATCGAAACCAAGGCTCGCGAAATAGTCGCCGCCGACATACTCATCGAACGACGCAAAGTTCCGACCGAAGAGGCGATAGCCGAATTCGGGAAGTTCGGTTTCGACGACAAAATCGCACTCCTGCGCTCCCGTCCCCGTCTGTACAGCGACATCTATCGGTTGGGCGACATGGCGGGTTACTTTCTCGGCGCGCTCGCTCCGTCCACAGGCTATATCGACACGTTCGAGGTGCGACCCTACTACAACGGATTCTATCTCGCGCTGCCCGAACGCACTGCGCCGCACGAACTCGGCAAAACTCCCCGGCGAGACAAACTTTTCGGGATTTTCCACCAGTACCACTCGTGGGTGGACATCATGGGCGTTCCGACCGTCGGCCGCGTCAATGCCAAAGTATCGCAGGGCGATGCGAGCGAACTGATAAAAATAGCCGAAGCGTTCCACGAGAAGCAGTTGGCGCAAATCGCCGACACGATTCACGAAGCCAACACCGAACGCGGCGTACGGATGGTTCTGATATCCGGACCGTCGTCGAGCGGCAAAACCACGACAGCCAAAAGACTCGGCATCCAGTTGCGCATACTCGGACTGCATCCCGTTCTCATCTCGCTCGACGACTATTTCGTCAATCGTGAGGATACTCCGCTCGACGAGAACGGCGAATACGACTACGAGGCACTCGAAGCCATCGACCTCGTCCAACTCAACGACCATCTGCAACGTCTGACCGCGGGCGAGAGCGTCGATATTCCGCGTTACGACTTCATCACGGGCACACGCCAATGGCACAATTCGCCGCTGACGCTGGACGAGCGTTCGATACTGATAATCGAGGGCATCCACGGGCTCAATCCGCGTCTGACGCCGAGCATCCCCGACAGTGCGAAATTCAAAATCTACGTTTCGTGTTTCACTTCTGTGGCAATGGACAATGTATCGCGCATCCCGACCACCGACAATCGTCTGCTGCGCCGTCTCACGCGCGACTATGCGACACGCGGCAACGACGCATACGCCACTCTGTCGCGCTGGGGCAGCGTCCGGCGGGGCGAAGAGAAATACATATTCCCGTATCAGGAGAATGCCGACGTGATGTTCAACTCGTCGCTGTTCTACGAGATTTCGGTACTGCGCCCTGTCGCCGAACCGATTCTGCGCGAGATTCCCGACACCGTACCCGAATACGGCGAAGCCTCGCGGCTGTTGAAGTTCCTCGACAACTTCATTCCGATAAAGACCGACGAGATTCCGCCCACGTCGATTCTCCGCGAATTCATCGGCGGCAGCAGTTTCAAGTATTAGGGCAGGTGAACGGTTAGCACGCACCGGAGGTTTCGGACTGCGATTTTTCGCTGTGTCATTAATTGACACGAACCGCGTCCCGCACGCCTTGCCGTTCGTCGGAAAATTCATTATCGCAAAACGATAAACAGCATCGTTTCGATGCCGTTTTCTGACTTAAACTACCACCAAATTCGGTCGGCAATGTATATTTTTGTACACTCAACAAACTGATTATCAGCACAAACACATCGCCGAAATCTATATTCGCGACGAACGGCAACGCACTGACAACTAAAATGTTCTATATTTGCGACAGGAAAGAGTCCGGTATTCGTTCCGAAACGGCACGCCGCACCCGATTCCGGTCGGTTTGCCTGCAACGGTACATTATTTGATTCAATCCGTATGAAAAAATCTTCCGTAAGGCAGACGGGAGATGGTTTTAGGTAATTATGGGTTTTGTGTTTCCGCCCGGAGCGTAACGGCTCCGGGCGGAGTTTTTTTTGTCGGGAGGGCGGCACAAAAGCGACACGGTTCTATCGGTCGAAACGGATAATATATGAATTACCGATAATTACCTATGCGGTCTACTCCCCTGCGCCGCTTTCCGGATATGCTATATCGAGTCGGAACAGCGGATTCTCTGTCGGTTCGTGCGATTTGCGGACGCACTCCCACATCTTCGCCACGATTTCCGGATGACTGTCCGCGACATTGCGCTCCTCGCGTTCATCGTTCGAGAGGTCGAACAACTCCATCTTCGTATTTCCGTCGGCTACGCTCTGCACCAAACCTTTCCACTGTCCGATGCGAACCGAAAGCCAGCCGCGCTCCTTACGGAACGGAGGAAACTCCCAATAGAGGTATTCGTGCTGCGGCTGTCTGCGTCCGAGCAGCGTCGGCAGGAACGAGATTCCGTCGGTAGCGGGGCACTCCACACCCGCTATTTCGCACAGCGTCGGCATCACGTCGGGAAAATAGCCCGCATAGTCGCTTACCGACGGTTTGAGACGGTCGCCCCACGAAACGATGAACGGCATACGGATTCCGCCCTCGTGCAGCGACCGCTTCACCCAGCCGCGGTCGCTGCGGAACGGATGCGCGCAGTCGAACCACAGGGTGCTCGAATAGGAGTTGTGCGTCGGACCGTTGTCGCTCGTAATGACGATAATCGTATCGTCATAGATGCCCAGACGCTTCAACTCGTCCACGAGCATCCCGACCTGATGGTCGAAATAGGTAATCATCGCCGCGAAAGTCGCTTTCGGATAGCGGCACGGGAAATACCCCCGGCCGTTATATACGGGCTCTTCGTCGCCGAACTTATCGACATAGTGCTGCACGTAATCGTCCGGAGCCATCAATGCCGAATGCGGCACGGTAGTGGTCCACATGAGGAAAAACTCGTTGTCGCGATTCTCGCGGACGAACGAAACCGCGTTCTCGTATATCGCATCCGGGCTGTAAGTGCCGCCCTTGAACTTGTCGTAACTCTCTTTTCGGTACGGATCCGCACCCTCGTCGAGTTTGTCGCCGAGGTCCATAACCGGATTGTCATCGAAGTATTCGCGTTCGCCGTTGCGATACATGAACCGCGGATAATAATTCTGACACATTCGCTGACACATGCTCCCGTAATAGAAATCGAATCCCATTTTGTTCGGCGTACTCTCCGACACCGGCGAACCGAGTCCCCATTTGCCGACCATCGCGGTTTTGTAGCCTGCCGACTTCATGACGGTAGCCAGAGTGGTCGTACCCGCCTTCATCGGAGCCTGCCCTTCGAGGGTTCGGTCGCGCTCCATCGCTTTCAGACTCCATACGTCGCCGCGCCAGACTTGCTCGTCATTGGTACGAATCTGCGCATGCCCCGAATGCAGACCGGTCATCAGGCAGCATCGCGACGGTGCGGAGACGGGCGAAGCCGAATACATGTCGGTAAATCTCACGCCGCGGTCGGCAAGAGCGTCGATATTGGGGGTTTCGGTCTTGGTCTGTCCGTAGCATCCGAAGTCGCCGTAACCTGCATCGTCCATCAGAATGAATATGACGTTCGGACGGCGGTCGGTTTTCCTGTCTTTTGCGGGGGTCGCGGCGTCGGCATGCGAACCGATTGCTGCGGCGGTGCCGGCGGCAAGAAAAGTGAAATTTCGCTTTATCATGGGTTTCCGTTTTGGTTTACTGCAAAAATAGGGATAAAACGGATATACGCAACCGCACGAAAGCATAATTACGCTTTTATTTCGTGTCATTTCATCGCCGGCAGCGTACGCATTCGTAAAAATAGATGGTTATCGGGAGTACGCTTCGGAAAAATCGCTATATTTGCCAAAACAAAAACGCGGAACACGCAAATCCCGCAAACCGACGGATAAAACTACAAAACATACGACCATGTTCGACAAATTCGCAGACAGACACATCGGCACAACCGACCCGCAGCAGTTGCGGCAGATGCTCGATACTATCGGCGTCGATTCGGTAGACGAATTGATTTCACAAGTCATTCCGCAGAGCATCCGGCTCGAAAAGCCGCTCGCCATCGGCGACGGAATGAGCGAATACGAATTCGCGGCGCACATCCGCGCCATAGCCGACAAGAACCGCCAGTTCCGCTCGTTCATCGGAATGGGCTACTACCCCAACGCCGTTTCCGCAGCGGTAATGCGCAACGTGTTCGAGAATCCTGCGTGGTACACCTCCTACACCCCTTATCAGGCCGAAATTTCGCAGGGACGCTTGGAGGCTCTGCTCAATTTCCAGACGGCGATATGCTCGCTGACGGGAATGGAGATAGCCAACTGCTCGCTGCTCGACGAAGGTACGGCGACGGCGGAAGCGATGCTGATGATGTTCGCCCTCCGTTCGCGCGAAGCGGTCAAGGCAGGTCGCAACCAACTTTTCGTCGATGAAAACATCTTCCCGCAGACGCTCGACGTACTTCTCACCCGCAGCGAACCGTTCGGCATCGAACTTATCGTGGACGACTTCGCGAATTACGAATTTTCGGGCAGGGAGTTCGGCGCGATAGTTCAATACCCGGCAGCGAACGGCGAAATCCGCGATTATGCCGACTTTACGGCTGCGGCGCATGCGGCAGGCGCACTCGTTACCGCCGAAGCCGACCTGCTCTCGCTCGCACTGCTCACGCCGCCTGCTGAATGGGATGCCGACATCGCGGTCGGCACATCGCAGCGGCTCGGCTGCCCGATGGGCTTCGGCGGTCCTTCGGCAGGCTACATGGCGACCCGCGAGGCGTTCAAGCGCAACATGCCGGGTCGAATCATCGGCGTGTCGGTCGATCGCAACGGCAAACGGTCGCTCCGAATGTCGCTCCAAATGCGCGAACAGCATATCAAGCGTGAACGCGCTACCTCCAATATCTGCACGGCATCGGCACTCATGGCGTCGATAGTCGGATTCCACTGCGTCTACAACGGTGCGGAGGGTTTGCGTCGTGCCGCGCTTACGGCGCATCTCTCGGCTGCCACGGCTGCGAAGGCTATCGAGGCTCTCGGCTACGAAATCGCGACCAAGTCTATTTTCGACACCGTCGAAATCGGGGCGGAAGCCTCCGTCATCGAATCGCTCGCGCTCGAACGCGGCATCGATTTCTTCTATCCGTCCGAATCGCGCGTACGCATATCATTCGACGAGGTTACGACGCCGGACGAGGTGAACGAGGTTATCGCCGTATTCGCCGAAGCCAAGGGTCGCAAACACAAGAGCGTCAAACTCGTCGAGACACCGACCGTCGCACCGTCGCTGCTGCGCCGCTCGAAGATTCTGACCGAACCGGTATTCAACCGCTATCGTTCGGAGAGCGACCTGATGCGTTACATCAAGCGGCTCGAACTGCGCGACATTTCGCTGGCGAACTCGATGATTTCGCTCGGCTCGTGTACGATGAAACTCAATGCCGCGGCACTGATGCAGCCGCTCTCGCTCGCGGGATTCCAGAATATCCATCCTTTCGCGCCGGCAGACCAGCGCGAGGGTTACACCGAAATGATAGCCGAAATCGAACACGACCTTGCCGTCATCACCGGTTTCGCGGCATGTTCGCTCCAACCGAATTCGGGTGCGGCAGGCGAATATTCGGGGCTGATGGTAATCCGGGCCTATCACCAAAGCCGCGGACAGGGCTACCGCAACGTCATTCTGATTCCGGCTTCGGCTCACGGCACCAATCCTGCTTCGGCGGCTATGGCAGGCATGAAAATCGTTACCGTCGCCTGCGACGGACACGGAAATATCGATGTTGAAGACCTGAAAGCCAAGGCGCAGGAGCACGCATCGGAGTTGTGCGGACTGATGGTTACATACCCTTCGACGCACGGCGTATTCGAGAGCCGCATTCGCGAAATCGTCGATGCGGTACACGACGCCGGCGGCGAAGTCTACATGGACGGTGCGAACATGAACGCACAGGTCGGACTGACCAATCCGGGTTACATCGGGGCGGACATATGCCACCTCAATCTCCACAAGACGTTCGCCATGCCTCACGGCGGCGGCGGACCGGGCGTAGGTCCGATATGCGCAGCCGAACATTTGGCACAGTTCCTGCCGTCGCATCCGCTCGTCGCGACGGGCGGCGAACAGGGAATAACCGCCGTATCGTCCGCGCCTTGTGGTTCGGCGATGCTGCTTCCGATAACCTACGGCTATATAAAGATGCTCGGCGGCGACGGTTTGCGCCGTGCGACCGAAATGGCGATAGTCAATGCCAACTACATGGCATCGGCAGTCAAGGACGAATTCCGCACCTACTATTCGGGCGAAACGGGGCGTGTGGCACACGAAATGATTCTCGACCTCACGTCGTTCAAACGCGATTACGGCGTCGATTGCGGCGACATAGCGCACCGGCTTATGGATTACGGATTCCATGCGCCGACGCTCTCGTTCCCCGTTCACGAAACGCTTATGGTCGAGCCGACCGAGAGTGAGCCGAAAGAGGAGATGGACCGTTTCATCGAGGCTCTCGTCAGCATCAAGCGCGAATGCGAAGCCATAGGCGGAGAGGCGGACAATCCGGTAGTCAATGCGCCGCACACAGCCGAGGAGATAGCAGGCGAATGGTCGCACCCGTACACCCGCACGCAGGCAGCATTCCCGCTCGAATGGGTCGCACAGTCGAAGTTCTTCCCGTTCGTGTCGAAAATCGACAACGGCTACGGCGACCGCAACCTCTGCTGCAAGAATGAACAATAATTATTGAATAACGGTCTTAAAGACCCTGACTGCTTTAAAGACTTTAAGATCTCCGAAACGAAGAAAAAAGATTATGAAAGTAGAAAACAGCAAAATGGTGGCGGTACACTACACGCTTACCGTAGACGGACAAATCGCCGATCGCTCACAACCCGAAAAACCGCTCGAATTCATCTGCGGAACAGGAATGCTGCTCCCCAAATTCGAGGGCGCACTGCTCGGCAAGGAGCCGGGCGACAAGGTTTCGTTCACGCTCGAACCGAAAGACGGTTACGGCGAAATCATCCCCGAAGCGATAGTAGACCTGCCGAAGAACATATTCATGATAGACGGCAAAATCGCCGAAGACATTCTGTTCGTCGGCAATGTCGTTCCGATGAGCGATGCCGACGGACACCGCATGAACGGCATCGTCCGCGAAATCAAGGACGACACGGTGAAGATGGACTTCAACCACCCTATGGCGGGCAAGACCCTCGACTTCGACGTGGAGGTAGTATCGGTACGCGACGTAACGCCCGAGGACCTCGCCTCGAAAGGCGGCTGCGGATGCGGATGCGGCGACCACGAATGCGGAGGTTGCGGAGAAGACCACGAATGCAGCGGAGGATGCGAGGAACATGAGCATCACGACTGCGACTGCGGGCACTGCCATTAGAAAGTATTCTCAACGAGGTTGAAAGAGCAGCCGCCCGACAGCGACTGCTCTCTTTAACTGCCTTAAATACTTTAAAGCACATCCCTTAACCGCCCATGGTAACCTCCGCCTATCGCTATCTGTCGTCGCTCGCCGAACCGTACGGACTTACCCGCACGCTGCAAGGATTGGAGTTGTGCCGCGACGCCGGCGGCAATCCCGTATGTTCGGCCGGCAATTCGGCGGTCGTATTCAAAATACGGCACGACGGCAGAATCCGCAAACTGCGCTGCTACACCCGTTACAAACGCAATCTCAAATCGATATACCGCGACCGGCTGCTGCCGGCCGAGTTGTTCGTATACACCGGCGGCAACCGCGGCGAGTGGTGCGATGTCGTCGTCGAGGAGTGGACGGAGGGGACGACACTGCACAGCGAGATTCTGCGGTCGCTCGACAATCCGGCACGCATAGCCGAACTCGCACGGATGTTCGACGGCTTCGCGCTCGAACTTCTCGGCAAGGAGTGGGCGCACGGCGATTTGAAACCCGAAAACATAATCGTCGGCACGGACGGACGACTGCACGCAATAGATTTCGACGCCGTGTATCTTCCCTGCTTCACGGCGGAGGATTGCGAGGAAACGGGCACTCGCGCATTTCAGCATCCCGACCGCGAAAAAATCTTCGGCAAGGAGATAGACGACTATTCCATCGCACTTATCTCCGCAGCCATGCACGCTCTGGCACTCGACCCGACGCTGTACGGACGGTTCGAACGGGCAGACGCGATGATGATTTCGCCTGCGCGGGCAGTAGCAGGCGACGACCCTGCATTGGCGGCAATCGAAAAAACGTTCGCCGAAAACGGCGATGCACTGCACTATCGCATTGCCCGACTGTTGCATTCGCCGCGACCCGAACTGTTCGGACTCGCCGAACTTCTGCGTTACGGAGTGTCGCCCGTCCGCCGCACCGAAGAACCGCTCCGGCTCGAAGAGAGCCGCGGGCTTTGGGGCTACTGCGACCGGGCGGGATTCGTCATTGCGCCTCTGTACGACTGCGGATTCGAGTTCAGCGACTCCTTGGCGGCGGTAAGCGTCGGCGGTCGGTGGCACTTCATCGACGAAGCGGGGCGTGCCGTCATAAACTGTTCGGAATGCGACGCGGTGAAGCCGTTCCGCAACGGCAGGGCTGAAAAAATCGTCGGCGGAGTGCGCACGGCTATCGACACCGAGGGGAAAGAGGCCGGCTGACGCGAGGTTTTGATTTTGTCGGCGAAAACACTATATTTGCAATGATTTGCGAAAAGGTGCATGAAAATGAACGTATTCAGAAACCTGTCAGAACAGGAAATCATGCGGCTTGCCGAACTCGGCAACCATGCCGGCGACTGGCGGAAAGTAGTCGTCGCCGACGATTTTACGCCCGACAATATAAGCGGATGCCGATTCCGCGGCGATGTCAGGATAGGCTCCCGCGTCGTCATCGAGGACTCGGCGGTCGAAAACTACGAAATCGGCGACGGTTCGGTCATCCGCAGCGTAACCGCGCTCGAATGCCGGCATCGCTCGACGTTCGGCAACGGCACGCGTGTCGATACCGTCAATGAGAACGGCGGACGCAGCATCGCGATATTCGACGGAATGAGTGCGCAGTACGCCTACATGTACGCCATGTACCGCCATCGTCCGAAACTCGTCGAGCGGCTGGACGCAATCGCCGCCAAGTATGCCGAATCGAAATCGGCGACCGTGGGGCGCATCGGCAGAGACTGCCGCATCGTCGGCGCGAAGTTCATCCGCGAAACGGACATCGGCGACGGCGTTGCTATCGAGGGTGCGTCGCTGCTTGAAAACGGAACGGTACTCGACGGTGCGACGATAGGCATCGACGTCAAGGCGAAAGATTTCATCGCCGCCGAGAACTCCGTGCTCGACCTCGGCGCGACCTGCCGCAGATGCTTCATCGGCGAATCGGCAGTCATCGCCAACGGATTCACTGCCGACAATTCTCTCTTTTTCGCCAATTCGCATTGCGAAAACGGCGAGGCTGCGGCTATTTTCGCGGGACCTTACACCGTTTCGCACCACAAATCGACACTGCTGATAGCCGGCATGTTCTCGTTCTTCAATGCGGGCAGCGGCACCAACCAGAGCAACCACCTGTTCAAGGGGGGACCCGTTCACCAGTCGGTGCATCGGCGAGGCTGCAAGTTCGCCAGCAACGCATATGTCATGTCGCCGGCAGCAGAGGGGGCTTACACGATGATAATGGGCCGCCACACCAAGCACCACGATACGACGGAGATGCCGTTCTCGTATTTGGTCGAAAGCGGCGGCGCATCGGTACTGATGCCGGCGATGAACCTGCACAGTTACGGAACGCTGCGCGACATCGAAAAGTGGCGCAAGCGCGACAGGCGCACCGTAAGGCGCGATACTGTCGATTTCGAGGAGTACAACCCCTGCATGACATCGATGGCAGTCAGGGCGGTGAACATCTTGCAGCGTCTGCACGACGAAAATCCCGACGAAGCCGCATACCGCTACCGCAACACCACTATAAAGAGTTCGATGCTCCGGCTCGGACTGAAACTTTACGACAAATACATCGTATGCGCGCTGGGCGACATGCTCTCTCGCGGCGACGGCTGCGACGGCGACGGTCGCGGCGACTGGGCGGACATAGCCGGTCAGTACGTATCGCATCGTGCCATGGACCGGCTTATTGAGAGTATCGAGAGCGGCGAAACGGCATCGGCGGAGCGGATAGACGAATATCTGCGCGATTTCGACCGACGCTACGACCGCTGCGCCCGTTCGTGGGCTGCGGATGCGCTCGCCGAAAGGCTCGGACATACGCCGACGGAAGAAGACATTGCAGAAGCCGTCGAAGCGGGGCGCACCGCCAAAATTTCGATGCGGGAGGCAGCGGAAGCCGATCTCGCGAAAGAGAATTCGGCGGAAATGAGTGTCGGTTACGGTATCGACTGTACGACGGAGCAGGAGCGCATGGACGATTTCCGCACAGTCAGAGGATTGGTTTAGAACATATCAGCCGATGTATAGTCAGGAGATTACACGCAGCCACCGCACGGCATTCGTCATCGCCATCGACCAGTCGAGTTCGATGCAGGAGAGCGTCGTCGTCAATTCGCGGCGCATGACCAAGGCGGAGGCCGTGGCGAACATAACGAACCGTCTGATAGACGAACTCGTGATGCGGGCAAGGCGCGACGACGGGATACGCAACTACTACGACATCGCCGTCGTCGGTTATGGCAATGACGAGGTCTATACTCTGTTGGGCGACACGCTCGACTTCATGCCGGTAAACATCGTCGCCGGTCGGCGCGTCGAGCATCGCAGGCTCTCCTACGAACGTATTCTGCCGTCCGGCGAAACGGCTGTCGCGACGGAAACCGTGCCGCTTTGGATAGAACCTTACGCCGCAGGGTCCACCCCGATGTACGAAATGTTGTCGGCGGTTACAGCCCTCGTCGGACACTGGTGCGCCGAACCGCTGAACGCCGACAGTTTCCCGCCCACGGTATTCAACATAACCGACGGCGAACCGACCGACTGCGACGACGTGCAGTTGCGTGAAGCCGCTTCACGGTTGAAAGCAGCAGCGACTGCCGACGGAAATACGCTGTTCGTAAACGTTCACATATCGACCAATCCGACCCAACGGTCGCTGATTTTCCCGCGCATCGACGAACTCGGCGCGGATGACCGGCACGCACGTCTGCTCGCCGAGATTTCGAGCCGCGTCCCCGAAGCGATGAACGACAGCGTCCGGCGTTTCCGCGGCGATTTCGCACTGCCGCCGTTCGTCGCCATGAGTTACAACGCATCCGTAACCGAAGCACTCGCGATGCTCGACATCGGTTCGCGAAGCGCGACAGTTTTAAGATAAAAAACGATGATACCCGCGATAGTCATATTCAAAGATGCTTTGGAGTGTCCGGCAGAACATTTCCGGACGTTGCGCGGGCTTGTTCCCGTGCGCCGCGAAGGCGAAATCGTCGTATCGCGCACCGCACGGTTCGCCGAAGCGGAGATCAGTATCGACGGCTGCCGATGGCTGATTTGCGCACCGCTTACGCGGACGGCAACGGCTGCGGTCGAGCGAACGGCAGAGAAATTGCGGTATGTCGAGAGCGATTTTCTGTGCGAATACCGACTGCTATACTCGGAAATGACGTTCGAGGACGAACTCGGTCGCCGATGCGAATGCGACATAGTCATTCAGCGGCTGCCCGAGGGAGAAGCGTTCGGCCGCGACACCTCTTACGACGGCAGACGCATCAGGGCGATGCTCGACGCGCTGCATGCGGAGTTCGAGCGGATAGGATTCACGCACAACAACCTCAAACCCTCGAATCTGATAATCGGCGACGACGGACGCATACACCCTGTCCGCTACCACTATGCCGAAATCGGACCGTCGTGTCGCGACGATTTCACACCGCTGTACGAAATCATCGGGACGGACATCGGATGTCAGGTTGTCGGAGATGTCTGCGCCGCTTACGAAACGGCGGACAATGACGGCGAAACGGTTTTCCCGCTGCACGAAGGGTTGCGGCGCATCTGTCGCGGCGAACGCTACGGATTCGCGGACGAATCGGGCGGCATCGCGATTCCGATTCGCTTTCTCTGGGCCGACGATTTCCGCGAAGGCCGCACAGTGGTCGAAACCGAAAACGGGCTGGGGCTTATCGACAAATCGGGACGCGAAATCATACCTGCGATTTACGACGACGTATGCTACGACATCGTCGGCGGCGAATCGACGGTAAGGCTCGGCGGACAATCGGCGACATTTTCGTACGACGGTCGGCAACTCGACGAATTTTCATAATGAAACAACAAATAAAACAACAGGAATATGGAACATATAAAATGCCTTATAATAGGGAGCGGACCTGCGGGCTTCACTGCCGCGATATATGCCGCACGAGCCAATCTCGCACCGGTGCTGTACGAAGGCATAGAACCCGGAGGGCAACTTACGACCACTACCGAAATCGAGAATTTCCCCGGGTATCCGGAAGGCATCACGGGAACCGCCATGATGGCTGACCTGCGGCGTCAGGCTGAACGGTTCGGAACGACGGTGCGCACGGGCATAATCTCGCATGTCGATACCGAATCCTATCCTTTCAAGGTCGCCGTGGACGGAGAGCAGACAATCGAAGCCGAATCGATAATCATCGCCACGGGTGCTTCGGCTAAATATCTCGGGCTGGAATCGGAACAGCGGTTCAAGGGCATGGGCGTAAGCGCATGCGCCACCTGCGACGGATTTTTCTATCGCAAACAGGACGTTGCGGTCGTCGGAGGGGGCGACACGGCATGCGAGGAGGCGACCTATCTCGCTTCGTTGTGCCGCAAGGTCTATCTTATCGTACGCAAGCCTTACCTGCGTGCATCGAAAGCGATGCAGGAGCGCGTTTTCGCAATGCCGAACATCGAGGTGCTGTTCGGGCATAACACCGTCGAGGTTCTGGGCGACGACGACGGAGTAACGGGAGTGCGCGTCCGCAACGAAGAGGGGGCTGAACGCGACATCGAGATTTCGGGCTTCTTCCTCGCCATCGGTCATCATCCTAACACCGAACTCTTCGCCGGCAAACTCGACATGGACGACAACGGCTACATACGTACGGCTCCCGACACGTCCAAAACCTCGGTCGAGGGGATTTTCGCCGCAGGCGACGTCCGCGACCCGCACTATCGGCAGGCTGTCGTGGCTGCGGGTTCGGGATGCATCGCGGCATTGGACTGCGAACGTTTCCTCGCCTCGAAGAAAAACGATACGTCATGTTAAGCGAAGCGAAACATCCGATTTTTTTAGATTCTTCACTTCGTTCAGAATGACGGAGTACATAATTGGCAGCGACATAAAAAAACCGTAAACTTGATAAAGGTAACCATACTCGGAAGCGCATCGGCAAAACCGACCGCGAACAGACATCCGTCGGCTCAAATAGTGAATGCAGACGAGCAGTACTATCTGGTCGATGCGGGTGAAGGCGTGCAGAAACAGATGTTCCGCTACGGCATAAACCCGCTGAAACTGCGCGGTATATTCATTTCGCATCTGCACGGCGACCACGTTTTCGGCGTCTTTCCGCTGATCTCGACGCTCGGGCTTTACGGACGGCGGACGCCGTTGAAAATTTTCGCACCGCGACCGTTCGGCGAGATTCTCGAATCGCATCTGCGCTACTTCGATTCCGACCTGCAATACCGGGTGGAATGGGTGGAGGTCGATACGACGGCGCACCGCATCATTTTAGAAAACAACTCGCTCGAAGTGTGGAGCATACCGCTGCGGCACCGCGTACCGGCAAGCGGATACATGTTTCGCGAGAAGATGCCCGAACTGAACGTGGACAAATTCAAAATCGGACGTTACGGGCTGTCGATAAAGCAAATCGTCGCAGCCAAACGGGGCGAGGACATCGCACTCGACGACGGTACGGTGATTCCGAATGCCGAAATAACCTATCTGCCGCGGCAGCCTAAAACATACGCCTATTGCTCCGACACCAACCGTTCGGCAATGGTCGCAAGGCGCGTAAAGGGGGCAGACCTGCTCTATCACGAAGCGACATACGCCGCTGCCGAACGCCGGCAGGCCAGAGAGCGCGGGCATTCGACGACCGTCGATGCTGCCGAAATCGCGCTTGCAGCCGAGGCGAAACGGCTGATAATAGGGCATTTTTCGTCGCGATACAAAGATCCGTCGATACTGCTCGACGAGGCTCGCGCCCTGTTCCCCGCAACCGACATCGCAACCGAAGGAGAAACCTATACAGTATGACAAAATCCGACATACAGTTCGTCCGTTCGCTCGCCGACAAGCGCGCACGCACCGAACACGGACTGTTCATCGCCGAAGGCGAGAAACTGATTTCCGAACTGCTCGCATCGCGAATACGGGTCCGCAAAATATATTCGCTCGCAGGGACTTTCGACACGGGGAACGATTGTGTCGAAACGGTTTCGGAACGCGAAATGGAGCGCATTTCGCAACTCAAAACGCCGAACGACTCTCTTGCCGTGGCAGAGATTCCGCCGCGCTCGCTTCGAAGCGTCGATACCGCGCATTCGCTCGTGCTCGCACTCGACAGAGTGCAGAATCCGGGCAATTTCGGCACGATAATGCGGCTTGCCGACTGGTTCGGCATCACCGACATCGTCTGCTCGGAGGACTGCGCCGACTGCTTCAATCCGAAGGTCGTGCAGGCGACGATGGGTGCGATAATCCGCGTCAGAGTGCATTATACCGATCTCGCATCGTGGCTCGACGGCGAAAATCGTGCAGGTACGCCAATATACGGGACGTTCCTCGACGGCGACGACATCTATTCCGCCGAACTATCGACATGCGGCGTGATAGTGATGGGCAACGAGGGTCGAGGCATCGGCGGAGAGTGCGCTGCAAGCGTTTCGCGACGGCTGTTCATCCCGCCATACCCTGCCGACCGTCAAGGTTCCGAATCCCTCAACGTCGCAATAGCCGCAGCAGTCATCTGCTCGGAGTTCCGCAGAAGGGGATAGACAGTATTCTATTATGCCATAACAAAAAAACGAGCCTGCTCTTTTCGGTGCAGGCTCGTTTTTCAATCGATTTCGATTATTCGGCTTTGCCGTCGGAACCGAGAACCTCCTTAATCTTGTGGATATAGAGTTTCTTCATGTTCTCGCGGGCAGGACCGAGGTACTTGCGAGGGTCGAATTCTGCCGGTTTGGTTGCGAATACCTCGCGAACCGCAGCGGTCATGGCAAGACGCGAATCGGAGTCGATGTTAATCTTGCAAACCGCACTCTTGGCAGCCTTGCGGAGTTGCTCCTCAGGAATACCTACGGCAGCCTTCAATGCACCGCCGTACTTGTTGATAGTATCGACCTCATCCTGCGGAACGGACGACGAACCGTGGAGAACGATAGGGAATCCCGGCAGTTTCTGCTCGACAGCAGCCAACACATCGAATGCCAACGGCGGCGGAACGAGACGTCCGGTTGCAGGATCGATCGTGCACTGCTCCGGAGTGAACTTGTATGCTCCGTGCGAAGTGCCGATAGAGATGGCGAGCGAATCGACGCCGGTCTTGGTTACGAAGTCGATCACCTCCTCCGGCTTGGTATAGTGGCTCTCGGCAGCCGAAACCTCGTCTTCGACACCTGCCAGCACGCCGAGTTCGCCCTCGACGGTTACGTCGAACTGGTGAGCGTAATCGACGACTTTCTTGGTCAGAGCGACATTCTCATCGTAAGGAAGGCTCGAACCGTCGATCATCACCGACGAAAAGCCCATGTCGATGCAACTCTTGCAGGTCTCGAAACTGTCGCCGTGGTCGAGGTGAAGAACGATCTGCGGCTTCTCCCAGCCGAGTTCCTTCGCATACTCTACGGCACCCTCCGCCATGTAACGCAGCAGAGTCTGGTTGGCATAGTTGCGCGCGCCCTTCGACACTTGGAGAATAACCGGGGACTTGGTCTCCGCGGAAGCCATGATGATTGCCTGCAACTGCTCCATGTTGTTGAAGTTGAATGCAGGAATCGCATAACCGCCCTTGATGGCCTTTGCAAACATCTCACGGGTGTTCACAAGTCCAATTTTCTTGTAAGAAATCATAACAATCCGATTTTATAATAGTTAATACAAACAATTGCTTTGCACCGCGACAAAATTACGCAAAATTTTTAATATTCGGGCTAAATCCGCCGCAAAAATCCAGATTAAGCGGCAAGACTTTAAAGTCGTCAAGGTCATTAAAGTCTTTAACGACGTTTGCGGCAGCCTGCAAGGTCTGCCGCGAACGCTCTTTTGCCGCGCTAATTGGCGAACGTCAGCGCACCGTCCCGCTCGTCGATGGAAATCGGCTTTTCGCGGTTCACGTCGCCGGCGAGAATCCGCTTCGAGAGTTCGTTCACTACCTCGCGCTGGATAACGCGCTTCACTGGTCGCGCACCGAACATCGCATCGTAGCCCGCAGCCGCAATCCAGCGTTTGGCACGGTCGGTATAATCGAGAGATATGCCGTTGTGCGAAAGCATTCTGCGGATAACGTTCATCTGCATGTCCACGATTTTCTCGATGTCGTGCTGCGTCAGCGGCTCGAACATCACGATTTCGTCGATACGGTTCAAAAACTCGGGTTTGAGTTGCTGTTTGAGCAGTTCTATCACGTCGCGACGCGTCCGTTCGACCGTCGCCGCCGACACCGTTCCGTCGGCAGAAGCCTCCTTTGAGAAATTCTCCTGAATCAGCGACGAGCCCATGTTCGATGTCATGATGATAATCGTATTGCGGAAATCGACCGTACGCCCCTTGTTGTCGGTCAATCGCCCGTCGTCGAGCACCTGCAACAGGATGTTGAACACGTCCGGATGCGCCTTCTCGATTTCGTCGAGCAGAACCACCGAATAGGGTTTGCGACGCACAGCCTCGGTGAGTTGTCCCCCCTCGTCGTAACCGACGTATCCCGGAGGCGCACCGACCAAACGCGATACGCTGTGGCGTTCCTGATATTCGCTCATGTCGATACGCGTCATCATGTTGTCGTCATTGAACAGGAATTCCGCCAAAGCCTTCGCCAACTCGGTCTTGCCCACGCCCGTCGTGCCGAGGAAGATGAACGAACCGATAGGTTTGCGGGGGTCGTTCAATCCTGCACGCGAGCGGCGCACGGCGTCCGAAATGACCTCTATCGCGCGCTGCTGACCGACCACGCGCTTATGCAGTTCGATCTCCATGTTGAGCAACTTCTCGCGCTCCGATGCGAGCATGCGGGTAACCGGAATGCCCGTCCAGCGCGACACGACCTCGGCGATGTCCTGCGAATCGACCTCCTCCTTTATCATCGAGCCGCCCGCGGTCGAGAGTTTCAACTCCTGTTTGAGCGCGTCTATCTGCTTTTGCGCCTCGACGATTTTGCCGTAGCGAATTTCGGCGACACGACCGTAGTCGCCCAGCCGTTCAGCCTGCTGCGCCTCGATTTTCAGGCGTTCTATCGAATCCTTGTTCTCCTGAATGCGTTTGAGTATGTCGCGCTCGCCCTGCCACTTGGCACGCATTTCGGAATCTTTCGACTTCATATCGTCGATCTCCTTGTCGAGCATCTCTATACGCTCCTTGTCGTTCTCCCGCCGAATGGCTTCGCGTTCGATTTCGAGTTGGCGCACCTTGCGGTCGAGCGCATCGATCTCCTCCGGAACGGAGTTCATTTCGAGCCGCAGACGCGATGCCGCCTCGTCCACGAGGTCGATAGCCTTGTCGGGGAGGAACCGCGACGTGATATAGCGGTGCGAGAGTTCGACCGCCGCCACAATCGCCTCGTCCTTGATTCGAACCTGATGATGGTTTTCGTAACGCTCTTTCAGCCCCCGCAGAATCGAAATGGCGTCTTCGGTCGTCGGTTCGTCCACCATGACTTTCTGGAAACGGCGTTCGAGAGCCTTGTCCTGTTCGAAATATTTCTGGAACTCGTCGAGCGTCGTCGCGCCTATCGTGCGCAACTCTCCGCGCGCAAGTGCAGGTTTGAGGATGTTCGCGGCATCCATCGCGCCGTTCGACTTGCCCGCCCCCACGAGCGTATGGATTTCGTCGATGAAAAGCAGTATCTCGCCGTCGCTGGCGATAACATCCTGCACGACCCCTTTGAGCCGCTCCTCGAACTCGCCCTGATACTTCGCACCCGCTATCAGCGCGCCCATGTCGAGCGAATAGATGATTTTGGATTTAAGATTCTCCGGAACGTCGCCGTCCACGATTCTGTGGGCGATGCCCTCGGCGATAGCCGTCTTTCCGACGCCCGCTTCGCCGACCAGAATAGGGTTGTTCTTGGTGCGCCGCGACAGAATCTGCAACACCCGCCTAATCTCCTCGTCGCGACCGATGACCGGATCGAGTTTGCCCGCACGAGCCTGCTCGTTAAGGTTTATCGCATACTTGCCCAATGCATCGAACTCCTGCGACGCAGTCTGCGAATCGACCGTCGCCCCCTTGCGGAACTGGCGCACAGCCTCGACGAGTTCCTTTTCGGTCGCACCGCCGCGTTTGAGGATATCCGCCGCCGCACCCCGCTCGGCGACCAGAGCGAGCAGCAGATGCTCGACCGACGCGTATTTGTCGTTGAACGTCTTGGTGAAATCGACAGCCCGCTGAATCACCCGCGAAGCATCGTTCGAGAAGAACTGCTGACCGTCGCCGCCCGATACCCGCGGCAGCCCGGCGACGGCTGAGCCGACCTCCGACCTCAACGAACGGACATTCACGCCGACACGTCCCAACAGAAATGCGCCGAGCGAATCGTCTTCGGCGATAATCGCGCTCAACATGTGCAAAGGTTCGACGCTCTGCTGTCCGTTTTCGCGGGCGAGCGAGAATGCACTTTGCAACGCTTCCTGAGCCTTGATGGTCAATGAATTGATGTTCATAGTATATAAATTTAATTTTATTCGGTTTCAGTCCGCTTTCGGACTGCGGACGAAAAGCAGCGGTTCAAAACCTTTGCCAATCCCGGGAATGCTGACGTATTGTCGCGCTTTGACAACTTTTGACACTCGAAAACTGACGTTTTTGCGTCATAATGGCACAAAATAGCGCGACGCCGGTCAAAACGGCTGACGTTTGTTTCGCTTTTATCGAAAATTCGACTACCTTTGCGATGATTATGGAGAAGTTCGTAGTATCGGCACGGAAATACCGTCCGGCGACATTCGCAAGCGTCGTCGGGCAGAAGCATATCACCTCGACACTGAAAAATGCCATCGAGCGCGATCAGTTGGCGCATGCCTATCTGTTTTGCGGACCGCGCGGGGTCGGCAAGACCACCTGCGCCCGCATATTCGCGAAAGCCATCAACTGCATGCATCCGGTCGGCGCGGAGGCATGCAACGAATGCGAATCGTGCCGCTCGTTCAACGAGGGGCGGTCGCTCAACATCCACGAACTCGATGCCGCGTCGAACAACTCGGTCGAGGACATCCGCAATCTGATAGAGCAGGTGCGCGTGATTCCGCAAATCGGCAAATACTCGGTCTTCATAATCGATGAGGTGCACATGCTATCGCAAGCGGCATTCAACGCTTTTCTGAAAACGCTCGAAGAACCGCCCCAGCATGCGATATTCATCCTCGCCACGACCGAAAAGCACAAAATCATACCGACCATTCTGTCGCGCTGTCAGATATACGATTTCAACCGTATCCGCGTCGAAGATGCGGTCGAGTACCTCAAATACATCGCCTCGAACGAAAAAATCACGGCGGACGAGGAGTCGCTCAACCTTATCGCACAAAAGGCGGACGGGGGCATGCGCGACGCTCTGTCGATGTTCGACAAGGCGGTTTCGTTCTGCGGCACGACGCTCGACTACCGTTCGGTCGCCCAGACGCTCAACGTCCTCGACTACGACACCTATTTCCGCTTCACCGATCTGCTCTTGCAGGGCGATTACGTCAATGCGCTGCTCGAATTCGACTCGGTGTTGAGCAAGGGTTTTTCGGGGCAGACGTTCATGGCGGGCATGAACCAGCACCTGCGCGACCTGCTCGTCGCAAAAGGTCCCGCCGTATCGCTTATCGAATTTACGGGGACGCTGCTGGAACGATACCGCGCACAGGCACAGAATTGCGGCACGGATTTTCTGTTCGGAGCGATTTCGCTGCTCTCGGAAGCCGACGGACGCATACGCACGGCATCGAACCAGCGTCTGCTCGTCGAACTCACGCTGATGAAGATAGCCGCTCTCGGTCAAAAAAAAAATAGCGGACTGACCCGGCCTGCCGAACCGTCGTATCCGCTGCCTGACATTTCGAGCAGTGCGAAGCCCCGACCTGCGGCACAACAACCGACACATAATCAGCAGCCTGCCGCGTCTCAACCGACCGTTCAGCCGCAACCCGCTGCTGCTAATCCCGCACCGCAGCCGCAGACGATGCCGAATGCGCAGCAGCAGACCCGGTCGGTTACGCAAAACTCACCTGCTCCGGCACAGCAGCAGCCGGTTCGTCCGGCAGAAGCATCGACAGGAGGCAGTACGCCGCTGATTCCCGGAGGTTCGCTCGCATCGCTGCTGAATCGGGTATCGAACAGCGAAATGACGGATGCCGCAACGGGAGAAGTCAAGGTCGATCCGCAGAGCGAAGCGAAACTCGCGGCGGCGAAAGAGACGATAGTGAAACGGATGGGCGAATTGCGTCCGCGATTCATCGTGGCATTCGAGAACATCGCATTTGCGGGCAACAAAATAAAATTGGTCGTACCTACGCAGGCTTTGAGGGACGAACTCCATATGGCGCGCACCGAGATTCTCGACACGATAGCATCGATTGCCGGCGTGGACGGCGCATTGGAATTGGACATGGAGGTGCGCGAGACAAAGATGCATCTGCGTCCCGTAAAACTCGAAGACCGTTTGCGCCATATCGAGAGCCGCACGCCGATGTTCGAGGAGTTGAAAAAGGCACTCGACCTCGATGTGGAGTAGGATGCCGACGACTATTTCGCACTGCTTAGAATGACTGATAAAAGCGAACCGGCAGCGGCATCCCCGGAATGGCGGTTTTATTGATTGAACAGAAACATAAGAGATAGAAAATGGCAAGAAAGAATTTCGTTGAAGAGTTGCAGTGGCGAGGCATGATACACACTATCATGCCGGGAGCCGAGGAACAATTGCAGAAAGAGATGACGACGGCTTATCTGGGCATCGACCCGACCGCCGATTCGCTGCATATAGGACACTTGGTGGGGATTATGATTCTGAAACACCTGCAAATGTGCGGGCACCGCCCTATCGCGCTCGTCGGCGGAGCAACGGGCATGATCGGCGACCCGAGCGGCAAGTCGCAAGAGCGGAATCTGCTCGACGAGGCGGCGTTGCGCCACAATCAGGAGGCGATAAAGCGTCAGTTGGCGAAACTGATAGATTTCGATTCGGATGCGGAGAATGCGGCAGTGCTCGTGAACAACTATGACTGGATGAAGGATTTCCGGTTCCTCGATTTCGCCCGCGATATCGGCAAACTGATAACCGTCAATTACATGATGGCGAAAGAATCGGTCAAGAAGCGTTTCAACGGCGAGGGCGACGGAATGTCGTTCACCGAGTTCTCCTATCAGTTGTTGCAGGGCTACGATTTCCTGCATCTCTACCAGACGATGAACTGCAAGATTCAGTTGGGCGGCGCAGACCAGTGGGGGAACATAACGACCGGCACGGAACTTATCCGCCGCAAGTTGGGAGCCGATGCCGAAGCGTTCGCAATCACCTGTCCGCTCATCACAAAGGCTGACGGCACCAAATTCGGCAAGACCGAAAGCGGCAACGTATGGCTCGACCCGCGATATACGTCGCCTTACAAATTCTACCAGTTCTGGCTGAATGTCAGCGATGAAGATGCCAAACGCTACATCAAGATATTCACGCTGCTCGACCGCGGGACCATCGAGGCTCTTATCGCCGAGCACGATGCCGCACCGCATCTGCGAATACTCCAAAAGCGTCTTGCCAAGGAGATTACCACGATGATTCACTCGGAGGAGGAGTACGAAAAGGCTGTCGAGGCATCGAACATCCTCTTCGGTCAGGCTACGTCTGACGCACTGCGCCGTCTGGATGAGCAGACGCTGTTGCAGGTATTCGACGGAGTGCCGCAGTTCAAGATCGCGGCATCGGATTTGGATGTATCGTTCATCGATCTGTGCACCGAGAAGACAAAGATTTTCCCGTCGAAGGGCGAGTGCCGCAAGATGATACAGGGCGGCGGAGTGTCGCTCAACAAGGAGAAGGTCGCCGATCCGCAACGCGCCGTAACCGCCGACGACCTGATTGCCGGCAAGTATCTGCTCGTGCAGAAAGGCAAGAAGAACTATTACCTCGTAATCGTCGGATAATGTCGGGCGAACGTCTTTACACGATAGAGTTGGAGGGCATGGATTTCCATGCCTTTCACGGTTGTTACGATTTGGAGCAGCGGACGGGCTGTCATTTCGAAGTCGGGCTGCGGCTTACGGTCGTTCTCGGCGAGACGGTCGCGGCGGACAGTGTCGAATGCACTGTCAATTATCTGACGGTGTATGAAATCGTCCGCATGCAGATGCAGCGGACGCAGCGGACGATAGAGCGCGTCGCACAGAACATCATCGATGCTCTCGCCGAGCGGTTTCCGCAGATAAGGAACGTCGAGTGCCGCGTAAGCAAAATCGCGCCCCCTCTCGGCGGCAAGGTCGCGAGAGTGAGCGTAACGCTTAACAGCGGGAAATAAGGTTGAGGCGGAACAGGTATTATAAGTATTACAGGCAGTATAAAACATCGCGGGAATCGTATATTACTTATTCTGCCTATTAACCTATTCCCGCCGACCTGCACGCGATAACCCGCTCGGCAATGCTCAAAATAAATTTGGCATTGCCCTCGCTTATTCGTATCTTTGCGCTGATAAGCACGAAAGCAAGTTAAAACAACAAAATAATTCATAAAACTATGAGCGAATTCATCTATCAGGAGCCGCTGCCGATCGAACGCGACAAGACCGAATATCGTCTGCTGACGAAAGATTACGTGAAAGTCGTCGAGTGCGACGGCAGAAAGATTCTGAAAATCGATCCGAAGGGACTGGAACTCCTCTCGAAGGAGGCTTATACCGACGTATCGTTCTATCTGCGTTCCGCACACTTGCAGAAACTCAACAACATTCTGCACGATCCGGAAGCGACCGACAACGACAAGTTCGTAGCCTACACGATGCTTATGAACTCTTGCGTCGCTGCCGAAGGCGAACTGCCGACCTGTCAGGATACCGGTACGGCGATTTGCGTCGCGCACAAGGGCGAGGACGTCTATACGGGTGCGGACGATGCGGAGTGCATCGCACGCGGCGTTTACGAAACATACAGAGACCACAATCTCCGTTACTCGCAGGTCGTGCCGATAACGATGACCGACGAGCACAACTCCGGCACCAACCTGCCTGCACAGATAGACATACACGGCGGCAAACCGGGTATGGAATACGAATTCCTCTTCATCACCAAGGGAGGCGGTTCGGCGAACAAGACGTTCCTCTACCAGCAGACCAAGGCTCTGCTCAACGAGGAGTCGCTCGTGAAGTTCTTCAAGGAGCATATCAAGGATCTCGGCACGTCCGCCTGCCCTCCGTATCATCTGGCAGTCTGCATCGGCGGAACGTCTGCCGAAATGTGCCTCGCGACCGTCAAGAAGGCTTCGGCGGGTTATCTCGACGAACTCCCGACTTCGGGCAACGAGGGCGGACGCTGCTTCCGCGACACGGAATGGGAGGAGAAGATTCTGAAAATATGTCAGGACATGGGCATCGGCGCGCAGTTCGGCGGCAAGTACCTCGTTCACGACGTCCGCGTCATCCGCGCACCGCGTCATGCCGCATCGTGCCCCGTAGCGATAGGCGTAAGTTGTTCCGCCGACCGCAACATCAAGGCGAAGATTACGCCGGAAGGCATCTTCTTGGAGCAGTTGGAGAAGAATCCGTCGCGATTCCTTCCGAAAGAGGCTCCCGCGATGTCGCCTGCCGTAGACATCGACCTCGACGAGGGAATGGACAAGGTTCGCGAAATCCTGACCAAATACCCTATCAAAACGCGTCTCAACCTCAAAGGAACGCTGATAGTAGCCCGCGACATAGCGCACGCACGCATCAAGCAGATGCTCGATGAAGGCAAGCCGATGCCGGAATACTTCAAGAAACATCCGATATACTATGCGGGACCTGCCAAAACGCCGAACGGAATGGCTTCGGGCTCGTTCGGACCTACCACGGCCGGACGTATGGACCCGTACGTCGATTTGTTCCAGAAGAACGGCGGCTCGCTCGTCATGGTGGCGAAAGGCAACCGTTCGAAAGCGGTTACCGACGCCTGCAAGGCTAACGGCGGCTTCTATCTCGGCTCAATCGGAGGTCCGGCGGCAATCCTCGCCAAGAACTCGATAAAGAGCGTCGAAGTGGTCGATTTCCCTGAACTCGGCATGGAGGCGGTACGCAAGATTTACGTCGAAAACTTCCCGGCGTTCATCATCGTGGACGACAAGGGCAACGACTTCTTCGCGGCATTCCAGCACTAAACCGGTATTGAACGAAAGGGTGTTCGGATTATTCGGGCACCCTTGTTCGTTTATGGAGAGGAGACCGAATCGCCCGGCTTTTTCTCCGAATCGCGATTGCGCACGCTTTTTGCCGCAATAAAGACACAGGTCGAAACGTTATAATTGACCGAACAGAATTCTACCATTTTTCGTTGTTTGTACGAATGAAAACATTGTTGAAGACATTGATTGCCGTATGTGCGACGGCTTTGGGAATCGGCATCGCGCGTGCCGACGAAAAAGTTACATTCGAAACCAACGCCCCGATGCTGGTTTCGACGGGCGAAGCATTCCGCGTCGAATTCGCACTCAACGCCAAACCCGATGACAATTCGTTCGCTCCGCCGCCGTTCGACGGATTCGACGTTCTCGCCGGTCCAGCAGTTTCGTCGGGGTCGTCGATACGCATCATCAACGGCGAGATGAGCAAGAGCATAAACTACACGATAACATACGTTCTGCTGCCGCAAAAGAGCGGCGATTTCCGCATAGGGGCAGCGGAAGCGAAGGTCAAGGGTGAGACCTACCGAACCCGCGAAACGATAGTGGAGGTGCGCGACAATTCGGCAGGAGACCCGTCGGGAGCGGAACAATCGACCGACAGGCAGCAAAACGACGAAGCATCGCTGGAAAACCGGGCAGGCAGTCAGATCGGCAAAGACGACCTGATGCTGCGTCTTACCCTTTCGCGGCGCAACGTCTACAAGGGCGAGCCGATACGCGCGACGCTGAAACTGTACAGCCGCGTGAACGTGGTAGGCTCGGAGGGTGCGAAGATGCCGGCATTCAACGGATTCTGGACCCAGCAACTCGAAACGGAGCAGGGGCCTTTCCGCGAAACCGTCGGCGGCAAGGTCTACGAGACATACAACATCGCCGAATATCTTCTCTATCCTCAGCAGAACGGCACGCTGCATATCGAGCCTGCGGAACTGACGGTGGTCGTACAGGTAGTGGTACAGAGCACACGCGGGTTCGACCCGTTCTTCGGCGGAGGACACGAAATCTACAATCTGCGCCGCGAACTCAAAACGCCGGAAGCGACAGTCGCCGTCAAGGATTTCCCGGCAGGCGCACCGGCATCGTTCACGGGTGCGGTAGGCAAATACACGATGGAGGCGAAGATATCGACCGACCGTTTGGAAGCCAACTCGGCGGCTACGGCGACAGTGAAGATTTCGGGCGCGGGGAATCTCAATTTCCTGCAAGCGCCGAAACTCGACCTGCCTACATCGTTCGAACTCTACGACGTCAAGAGCAGCGAGTCGCTGCGCACCGCCGCATCGGGCAGCACGGGATACCGTCAGTTCGAATATCCGTTCATAGCACGGGCAGAGGGCGACTACACGATTCCGCCGATAGAATTCACCTATTTCAACCCCGAAACCGAAAAATACACAACCCTCTCGTCGCAGCCGTTCGCTATATCGATTACGCCCGACCGCAACGGCGGCAGTGCATCGCAGGGAGTTGCGACCGTCGCCAAGAAGGAGGACGTGCGGCTGCTCGGCAACGACATACGCTTTATCAAACTCGGCAATCCGTATCTGAAAAGTCATGTCGCGCCGTTCATTCTCTCGCCGCTCTACTTCATCATAGCGGCAGCAATAGCGATTATCTTCGCCGCGATATACTTCGCGATGCGCAAACATATCCGAGACAGCCGCAACACCGCGCTCGTCAAGGGTCGGAGAGCCAACAAAGTCGCCGTACAGCGATTCCGCACGGCAGCGAAATACATGAAGGAGCCGAACCGCCACGCATTCTACGAGGAGATGCTGCGGGCGTTGTGGGGCTATTTGAGCGACCGTTTCAACATTCCGGTAGCCGACCTCACGAAAGAGAGCGTCCGCGAGGAACTCACGCGCAGAGGTGCGCACGACGAAGCGCGTCGCATCACCGAGATTATCTCCGAATGCGAGGAGGCGCAATACTCGCCGTCGGCATCGGTACGCATGGATGAGGTTTACGCCGAAGGAATCGACATAATTTCGAGAATCGAATCGGCAATCAAACGATAGGAGGGAAACGGCAATGAAAAAGATATTCGCATACATACTCTTTACGGCGATATTCGCCGCGACATCGTTCGCGCAGGAGGGAGCCGAAACGACCGCACCGGCGACCGAAGCGGCAACGACAGCACCGGAAACGGCACAGGAGACAGAGGTTCCCGCACCGGCGGACGACAAGACATTCTGCCGCGCGGCATGGGACGAGGGCAACCGCGCCTACATCGACGGCGACTACCGCAAGGCTATCGAGCGCTACACCTCTATTATCGACCGCAACCGCTATTCGATGAAACTGTATTACAACCTTGCCGACGCATATTTCAAGGTCGGCGAGACGGGTCGCGCCATACTTTATTACAACAGGGCGTTGAAACTCGCTCCGTCGAACGACGACGTTCGCTACAATCTCGCGATAGCCGAGGCGCAGACGAAAGACAAAATAGCGGTCGTACCCGAGTTCTTCCTCAATCGCTGGATGCGCAGCATACGCAACACGATGAGTTGCACGGCATGGAGCATTCTGTCGCTCGCCGCATTCGCCGCCGTATTAGCATTCGCACTGATATTTCTGCTGTCGGGGCGCACCGCTGTCCGCAAAACGGGATTTTACGGGGCAATCGCCGCTCTGGCGATATTCGTCGCAACGACGTCGTTCGCTCTTGCCGAACGGCGCGACATGCTGCAACGCAAGCAGGCGATAGTGATGTCGTCGGCAATTTCGGTCAAGAGTTCTCCCGACCGCTCGGCGACCGATTTGTTCGTTCTGCACGAAGGCACGAAAGTGCGCATAGCGACCGAAATCGACGGCTGGTACGAAATCGTAATCGCCGACGGCAAAAAGGGCTGGACCGAGAGCCGCAACATAGAACAGATTTAATCGTATGTCGAAACTGCTCGAAAACGTCGTAGCCGAATTGTCGCGTCTGCCGGGTGTCGGCAGACGTACGGCATTGAGACTGGCGATGCACATACTCAAAATGGACAGCGAACAGGTCGGACAGATGACTGCGAGCATCGACGATTTCCGCAACAAAGTGTGTCGCTGTGCACAATGCAACAATCTGTCGGACACGGAGATTTGCGAGATTTGCAGCGACCCGTCGCGCGACCGCACCACCGTATGCGTCGTCGAGCAGGTCGCCGATTTGCTCTCGATAGAGAAGACGCAGCAGTACCGCGGCGTCTACAACGTGTTGGGCGGCGTAATCTCGCCGATGCAGGGCATAGCACCGTCGGATTTGAAAATCGATTTGCTGCTCGACCGGATTGCTCCGGGCGAAATCCGCGAAGTCATCATCGCAATCTCGGCTTCGGTCGAGGGCGAAACGACGATGTTCTATCTGATGAACTGTCTGCGCAAATTCCCGCATCTGAAAATCACGACCATAGCCCGCGGCATCGGATTCGGCGACGAACTCGAATACGTGGACGAACACACGATAACGCAGGCTTTGATGAACCGCCGCGAAGTAGGATTGTAACCCCATATCTTATGAAGAACTATACGAAATCTCTCGCTGGTCTTGCACTCGCACTGCCGCTGGCAGGCTGCAACGAGCAGGAGCAGAAACCGAACATCGTCTTCTTTCTCGTGGACGACCTCGGATGGCTCGACTCGTCAATCGCTTTCGGCGACGAGGCATATCCGCTCAACCTGCGCTGCCATACACCGAACATGGAACGTCTCGCCGAACGCAGCACTCTGCTGACAAATGCATACGCAAGCCCCGTTTCGTCGCCCACGCGAACGTCGCTGATGACCGGCATGCACGCCGCGCACTCGCGCATCACCGACTTCACCACTGCGATTCCGGGTGTTCCGAGCGATGCTTCGCACAAGCCGGAGGCACTCGCCGACGACGTCCTGATTCATCCTGAATGGAACTACAACGGCATCTCTCCCACGGCGGGAGTGCCGAACACGGTGCATGTAACGCCCTTGGTACAGTTGCTCAAAGACGACGGCTACTATACGATTCATGTCGGCAAGGGGCACTGGGCGGCCGCTGGCACACCCGGGGCGAGCCCTTACAACATGGGATTCTGCGTGAATGTCGCCGGACAGGTCGCAGGCAAGCCGTGCAGTTACTACGGCGAGGAGAACTACGGCAACACCAAGGACAAGTGGAGCGTATTTTCGACCATGAACCTCACCGAGTACTACGGCACTCACACTCACCTTACGGAGGCCCTGACGCTCGAAGCACTCAAAACTCTCGACTATCCGACAGCGAACGGCTTGCCGTTCTATCTATACATGGCCCACCATGCCGTGCATACGCCTATAACGCCCGATCCGCGGTTCGTACAGCGATATCTCGACGAAGGGCTGGATCAGGGACAGTCCAACTTCGCATCGCTCATCGAGGGTATGGACAAAAGCCTCGGCGACATCATGGATTATCTCGACGCGAAGGGCATAGCCGACAACACCATCATCATATTCATGTCGGACAACGGCGGCAACTCGGAGAACAAGAGCAAGGGCGGCATACTCCACACCCAGAACGCTCCTCTGCGCGAAGGCAAGGCGTCGTGCTACGAAGGCGGCATCCGCGTGCCGATGATGGTTTGCTGGCCGAACAGAATCGCGCCCAAAACCCGCATCAACACACCGGTTCTGGCAGAGGACATATTCCCGACGATTCTCGAAATGGCGGGCATAAAGGAGTACGGGACAATTCAGAAGGTGGACGGGAAGAGCATCGTCCGGCTGCTTGCCGACGGTTCGCACGTTGTCGAGAAGGCGATGAAGTCGGGCGAAATCACCGACCGGAAATCCGCCAACGCATTCGTAATCGACGAGGCGGTTTCGGGCATCGACCCTCAACGCGAAGTCGTCGCGCACTTTCCTCACCAGTGGAAACCTTATCCGCTCGAAGACATCGACTATCTCTCGTCGCTGCGCAAGGGGGACTGGAAAATCGTCTATCGCCATCGCACGCAGGCACTCGAACTTTACAATTTGGCAGAGGATTTGAGCGAGCGCAACGATTTGGCGGCATCCGAACCCGAAAAACTGCGCGAACTCGCAGCCTTGCTGAGCGACAAACTGCGCGGCTGGAACGCTCCGATGCCGCGGCTGCGTTCGACGGGCGAATACATACCCTACCCGGACGAACCGGCAAACCGTTAGAGCGAAGCAAAAGAGTCCGTAATGCCATCAAGCGCATCGAGGACTTTAACAACAATAGTCAAAACAACATGTCATGAAACTGAAATCACTGATTCTTCTTTTGTCGGGTGCCGCGATGCTGGGCGGATGCTGCTCGGCATGCAGACAGCGCACCAAGAACGCCAAACCGCTCGAAGGCACGGTGTGGCACCTCGTACAAATCGAGGGGCGCGACACGGCATTGGATGCCGGCACGTTCGACATTACGCTCGACAACGGCAGCCTTTCGGGCATCGGAGCCTGCAACCGTCTGATGGGCAGTTACACCGTCTCTCCGAAGTCGGGCATTCGGTTCGGGGCGATAGCCTCTACGAGAATGATGTGCCCGAATGTGGAGATGGAGGCGCAATTGGCTGCCATACTCGAATCGGCGACGCACTACGACATCGATTACGACTTTCTGATGATAATGCAGGACGGCACGATAAAGGCGATGTTCAAGGCGGCGGAAGGAAAATAGTCGGCACGTGCCGGGACTTTAAGGTTACGCCGCCGATATTCGGCGGCTTTCAGGTAATAAAGGTCATCCGACGACACTTTGTCGTCGGATGCAAGGTCGGGCAGGAAAGTCGGCTCGCACCGGATATCCAAGACATAATAAATTGTGCGACAGACATTCCGTCCGCCTCTGACAGGTTGGCGACTGCAAAGCAGGCAAAACAGAAACCGTCCTGCCGACCTGTAAGCAGGCGATTGTATCGCCTGCGGAACCTATAAAGGCGGCTCTGCCGCCGTTGCCTATTCTACCTGAAATCCTCGGCACGCGATAAGCCGCCGATTCTCGGCGACCGACCTCAAATCATTACATCAACCGTTTTCGCTCGACGGTCAGGGTGGTGTGGCGGCGGCACAACTCGCCGTCGTCGGTAATGCCCTCCAACAACACATCGTATGTTCCGCTGCGGTCCGCCGTATAGAACCACACCACCGCCTGTCCTGCGGCATCGGTGCGGATGAGCGGCTCCCATGCGACGGTCGAACGCATATCGGCGGTCGAAGACATGCGGTCGGCAAGCGTAGGATATTTCTGCTTGTAGAATGCCTCGGGCTTCTGGCATCCGCGCACGACGACCCGCGCCATGGCATCGCTCGACACGACGGTATTCAACCCCTCCTTGCTAACCTCCATAAGAATGGCACCGGCCGGAGCGAAAATACCGAGCATAGAGGCTGCCCGTCCGTCCACGAATGCCAGTCGCTCGACGTATCGCATTTCATAGGAGTCGATTGCCGACATGTCGGAAACATTGCCGTTCACATAGAGTTCCGGAGTATTCAAATCGTCGTCCATGGACGGAATCGCCGTCATGAATTCGACATCGCCGCCCTCGTCTCCTCCAAGGTCGGAATCGACCGCCGATTTGAACGTTTCGTTCATGGCGATTTCGTTCTCGATATACTTTTTGCGCGTGGTTACGGTCGTACCGACGACATCGAGTTCCTTGAATGTCGCCAAAGCGTCGTAAACCGATGCGAATCGCGACAGGTCGCCGTTGAGCATACTTCCGGTATTGCCCGACGCGAAGAACAGAGACTGACGCTTGCGGACAGTAACCACAACCTCGTCGATGTCTATCACGCGCTCGCCGCCCTCGCTGAAATATTTCTCCTTGACCCGCGAAAGGAACGATTCGGGGATATCCTCCGTCCGATTCTTATAGTACTCGCGGCGATTGTCGGTAACCGTAACGGGGAAGTTTTCGCTCTCGATCTTGATGCGCACGGTCGTATCCTTGCCCTTCTTGTTAAGCGCCTGCACGATATAGGTTGTCGTCGAGAATGCGTCCAGACCGGAGATTATGAAGTTGTTGCACTCGTTCAGTTCGAACGACTCGACGTATTTCGTCTTCGGGTCCATAACCACAATACTCGGTTTCCTTGCACGTCCGAACAGCCCGAACACCGAACCGCAGATACGCTGCGAGTCCTCGACCGGATACATTATGCGCGGGAAATCGTGTTTCAGCACCGATTCGAGCGAATACCGCCGCCAGCCGTTGGTGAGCATCACGAGGTCGAGTTTGTCGAGCATAGCCCGTCCGTCCTCGTCGAAATAAGATCCGGCATCCTCGACCTCGCCTTTGAGGTCGGACGAAAGGAGCATGTAGGAGAATATGTTCGGCGAAGCGGCATCGAGAACGACATAGTTGGCATCGGTAACGGACAGCGCGAAGTTGCCCTCGGCGGGCTTGCCATCGGAGTCGCGGACGTTCACGGTCATCACCACCCGTTCGCGCTGCTCGAACTTCGGCTTTTCGGTCGTCAGTTCGGCGGCGGCGAAGCGGCCGTCGCGGACATAGAACAGACGTTCGGCGACGATGCGGCGCGAAGCACGGTTCACGACCGACACCTGTGCTATGCCGTCGAACATATCCTTGTTGAGCAGTCGGGACGGATGCGACAAATCTTCGATAATGGTCATCACGGCACCGCGCGAATGGACGACGGCGGCATAATCGGCAAGATTCAAATCGGGAGTTGCCTGCACGAGTATCATATATCCGTCCACCTGACGCAAAACCCTCACGGCGATGCCCGACGGTTCGACATTCGGCAAATCGAACCGCTTGGAGAGTCCCGAAGCCGACGTACATTCGGCATAATATTTACGCTCCGGCGAAGCGTTCATCACGAACCGTCCCATGCCTTTGTGTTCGGTCGCAAGGTCGGTTACGAAGCGTCCCGTATCGTCGTATATCCTGCCGGTAACGGCTACGGAATGTCCGTTGGCGGCTACCGCCTTGACTGCGACAATCTGCATGATGCCGCCGACGAGACTGCCGCTCTCGGGACAGAATGCGACGTCGAAATCCTCGGAGAACGACGGCATCTGGACGAAGCGGCTCAACTCGCGGCTGTTGGCTCTGACGTTGAGTTCGATGCAGTCGTTCGGATTTTCGGACGGCTTGAACTTTATCTCGAAAACGCCCTTGTCGTCGGTTCGGGCTGAACCGTTGCGCGACTTGTTATCGACAACGGTGCGATAGCGCACCGGGGTGGATGCGAGCGGCAGCGAATACTGGTCGGCAAGCCGGACGAACGCCGAGACCGTACCGTTGTCGTTCACCTTGTAACTGACCGACGTAAGTATGGCGTCATCGATACGGTTGCCGATATTTATCTCCATAGTGAAGAAATAGCCCATGTCGAAGTTGGTCATCCAGCGCGAATATGCCCGCAAAGTATATTTGCCGGCGGTCAGACGGGGCGACAAAGCGAATGTCCCCACGAACTGGCGTTTGTCGGCGCATATCTTCTCCCGACCGACAAGACGCCCCTCGGGGCTGATGAGTTCGACGTAGATGAACTCCGAGTCCGAAAAACGCGTAAAGAGCGTCGCATGAACCAGAAATCCGCTGAAATATATCGTCTCGCCGGCACTGTAATAGGGTTTGTCGGTCATCATATAGAGTTTCTCGAATATGCCGCCGTTGCGGTAAAACTCCATATAGTCGTCGTACACCTGCTGCTGGAAAGTGCGCGTATCGGGTTCGGGAATGCTTTTATTGTTCTTTCCGCGCTGTCCGGATGCTGTCGCAGCGCAAAGAAGCAGCGACAAAAGGAGCAGCGATTTCAGTTTTCTCATTATTATTGCGGTTTTAGGTTTGTCAAAGATAATATTTCAAGTCGAAACGGCAAAACCCACGGATGAATTCCGGCGAAGAAATATGTCGATAAACGTTTTTTTTGCATATCTTTGCAATCAGATACCGAACAACAAAACCTTAATTTATGAAAAATCTGAAATTCATTCTCGTCGCGACGCTCATGGCCGTTTTCACGGCATTAGGCGTCTCGGCACAGGAGAAACCGCAGGGGCTGACACTGCCGTCGGCCGTAGGCGACAACATGGTTCTGCAACAGAATGCGACAGTAAACATTTGGGGCTGGGCGAAACCGAAAGCGAAAGTTACCGTAACCGCCGGCTGGACGGGAGCCAAACCCGTAAGCGTCAAGGCGGACAAGGAGGGCGCGTGGATCGTTCCGATACAGACTCCGGCGGCAAGTTTCGAACCGGTAACGATTACCGTAACCGCAGGCAAGGAGAGCCGCACGCTCGAAAACATCCTTATCGGCGAGGTCTGGCTCTGCTCCGGACAGTCGAACATGCAGTTTAAAGTGAAGCAGACCATCGACCTCAAAAAGGACCTCAAAGGCGAAATGAACGAAAATATCCGTCTTTACAACACGGGGCGCATATACAGCGAAACCGAAAAAGACGATGTGGACACGAAATGGGCAGTCTGCAATCCGACCGACCTCGCGGAATTTTCAGCCGTGGGTTACGGATTCGGCAAGGAGTTGCAGCAGACGCTCGGCGTTCCGGTGGGTCTTATCTGCGCATCCTACGGAGGCACGTTCATCGAGGGCTGGATGAAAAATACGGTGATTGCCGCCGATCCGAAGATTCTGTCGGACTGCAAGGCCATAAAACACAAGACATGGGCAGGCAAGGAGTCGCAACTCTACAACGCCAACATCCACCCTATCCGTCTGACGACCATCGCCGGTACGATATGGTATCAGGGGTGCGCCAACGTCTCCTCGCGCCCGCGCAGTTACGGGCACTCGCTCGAAGTGCTTATCAATTCGTGGAGAGAGGAGTTCCGCAATCCGCAGATGCCGTTCTATATCGTACAGATAGCGCCTCACACCTACTCGACGATAAAAGGTGCGCAGGTGCGTGAAGCGCAGGCGAAGACGGCCGAAAAACTCGACCACTGCGAAGTAGTCATAACGAACGACCAGCAGGAGATTCCGGGCGACATTCATCCGCGCACCAAAGCGACTGTCGCACATCGTCTTGCCGCATGCGCGCTCGGCGAACACTACGGCAAACCGGGCATCGTCTTCCGCAGTCCGTCATACGAATCCATGACCGTCGAGGGCAATGCGGTGCGCATTCATTTGAAGAACGTTCCGACGAGCATCGTCGCAAAGGGCGGACGCATCAACGGATTCCAAATCGGTAAAAAGAACGCCGACAATCCGAAACGCATAGATTTCCGCATAGCCGAAGCCGCCATACAGCCCGACAATACGATTCTCGTAAGTGCCGAGGGTATCGCCGAGCCGGACGCAGTACGCTACTGCTTCAACGAGGATATCGGCAACGTATTCTCTGCCGAAGGGCTGCCGCTCGGAGCATTCCGCACCGACAAAAGCAATGTCGCCATCGGCGCACGGCCTTACATCGATAAACCGTCGGAGATAGCAATCACTTTCGAGGGCAAAGGTTATGAAAAGAGCGTGTTCAAGGAGGGTGCGCACATGTGGACCAACCTCAAACAGACGCTCAGCAACGACTATCCGAAAGAGTTCGAAGGGTTCGAGATGATGACCAACAGGTCGGTCAAGAAGGTTCTGACCGACGGCGGCAGAATCACGGCTCACGGCGACGGCCGCGTATACTGCATCGTACGCAACAACAAATATATGCAGAAGATAAGCATCAAGAACGGCTGGCGTCTTATCGTTCCGGCATGGCTCAAAGCCGTAACGCCGGAGGGCAAGAAAATCGCAACGCAGTATATCGCCTACAAGGATGTCAAGGACGGAGATGTAGTGGAGTTGCCGAAAGTGAAAGACCACTATTCGGTGTTCGTTCTGGCTAAGAGCATCGACTACAAGCCGGCAGAGTAATTGGAGCCGGGGGGATAATTTTCGGACGGATTCGGTTGAATCCGTCCGATTTTTATAGTTCATTATTCATGCAGCGATGCAAATTTGGGACGACCGACAGTACGAATCGCAAAAAATTCGTATATTCGCACTATAAACGAAAAATAAACAATCATGAAATACCGCAGAATACTTCTTAAACTCAGCGGAGAATCGCTGCAAGGCGAACAGAAATACGGCATCTCGACCGAACGGCTTCACACGTATGCCGTTCAGATAAAGGAGGTCGTCGAATCGGGCGTACAGGTAGGAATCGTCATCGGCGGCGGCAACATCTTCCGAGGATTGCAGGGTGCGAAAAGAGGCTTCGACCGCGTGAAGGGCGACCAGATGGGCATGCTCGCGACAATCATCAATTCGCTCGCTCTGCAAACCGCTCTCATCGGGGAGGGAGTAAAGTGCAAGGTACTCACCTCCATACGCATGGAGCCTATCGGCGAATACTATTCCAAGGACAAGGCATTGGAATATCTCGAAGCGGGATACACGGTGATTATCGGCGGAGGAACGTCGAATCCATACTTTTCGACGGATTCGGCATCGGCTTTGCGCGGTATCGAAATCGAAGCGGACGGCTTCTTCAAGGGAACCCGCGTGGACGGCATCTATTCAGCCGATCCGGAGAAAGACCCTGCGGCTGTCAAATTCGATGAAATCACGTTCGACGAGGTTTACGAGCGCAACCTGAAAATCATGGACATGACGGCATTCACGCTCTGCAAGGAGAACGGGCTGAACATCGTGGTATTCGACATGGATACGGAGGGCAATCTCAAAAAGGTTCTCGACGGCGAGAAGATAGGCACGCTCGTAAAACAGTAACATTAAGAATCTGTTTTGAAATGATGACTCTCTTTTCTTGCAGCGTCTTTTCGGACATTTTCGTCTCTCTCATCGGTCGCATAGACCCCGCTATGCTCCCTCTGCGAAAGACGAAACTGCCTCGAAAATACACCATAATAAAATTCGGCAACCATTTCAAAACAGATTCTAAAGTCCCCGGCGGCTTTAAGAACCTTAAAGACCTTTTATTATGAAAACGAGGAAAAAGAACAACACAACGCTATGGATCATGCTCGCGGCGATAGTCGCGATATGTGCTGTACTGCTGCTGTGGAATCCGCAGCATGCCAAGGGTCGGAACGACGAAGCGGCGCGAATAGCAGCCGCCACGCTGGCGAAACAGGGAACGCTCGCACCGGACTTCACGGTCGAAATGATCGACGGCAGCAAAATCACGCTCTCCGACCTGCGCGGGAAAGTCGTGTTAGTCAGTTTCTGGGCGACGTGGTGCCCGCCGTGCCGCGAGGAGTTGAAATACGTGCAGGCAGACATAATCGACCGTTTCAAGGGCAGGGATTTCGTTTTCATCCCGATTTCGAGGGGCGAAACGCGCCGTGCGGTAGAGGATTTCCGCAAGAGAACGGGTTACGAATTCCCGATGGGGCTCGATTCCGACCAGTCGATATTCGGCAAGTTCGCGACGAACTACATTCCGCGCAACTTCCTCATCGACCGTAACGGGCGAATCGTTTGGGCGACGGTCGGATTCTACAAGACGGAGTTCGTCGAACTCGTAAAAGCGATAGAAACAACTATAAACGCAAAATAATATGGACACCAAATCGATTCTCGGAGAAGCCTCCGACCGCATGCAGAAAGCCGTAGACTTTTTGGAAGACACTTTGATGAACATCCGCGCCGGCAAAGCATCCACCAACATTCTGAACGGCGTATTCGTAGACTACTACGGTTCGCAAACTCCCGTATCGGGCGTGGCGAGCATAACCGTTCCGGATGCAAAAACGGTTCTTATACAACCATGGGACAGGAACATGATTCGCACAATCGAAAAGGCGATTCTCGACGCCAATATCGGGCTCACGCCGTCGAACAACGGCGAGCAGATTCGTCTGACGATGCCGCCGCTTACCGAAGAGCGGCGCAAAAGCCTCGTAAAGCAGTCGAAAGGCGAAGCCGAAACAGCCCGCATATCGTTGCGCAACGCACGCCGCGATGCAGTTGAGTCGTTCAAGAAGGCCGTCAAGGAGGGAATGCCGGAAGACGAGAGCAAGGACGGCGAAACGCAGGCTCAGAAACTGCTCGAAAAATATTCGAAAATGATCGATGCGGCATTCGAGAAGAAGGAGAAGGAGATAATGACGGTGTAACGCCGGACAGGCAACTGCCCGGGGAGCCGGACAGTAAAAACAGTCAGGACAGGGAATACCCTGTCCTGACTGTTTTTCTTACAACCCTGTATCGCCTGCCGCCCGCCGCGCGTCCGCCTACTTTTTGCGTTTCTTGCGGTCGGGGCTTATAATGCGGTATCCTATCGACACGCCGATTTTCGACGGCAGAATTTCGCCCGAACCGTTGAACGGATCGTCGTGCTTATAGTTTTCGTGCCCATGCGGGGTCATGTTTATGACGCCGTCCTGCGAATAGCCGTTGTACCAACTGCAAAACCAGTCGCCCGCAATGAATGCATCGACCACCCATCGTTCGCGGAACACATGCTGGTAGCCGAATCCGACGCCTATCATAAATCCGAATCCTTTGCTGTAACCGTTGCGGAAAGCGAGAACGGTCTTATTCTGCATGAATATCGGCTTGCTTATGTCGAATCCCGTCATTCCGACATTGCCGCTGACATACCAGCCGTTGCCCGACTGCTTGAAATAGTAGCGGTACTCGCCGGTAAACATTCCGAAATTGAGATGCGCCCCGTTTACCGACCGCCACGGCGAATAGGTTATGTCGAGCGACACGGTCGAATGCGGCGACACGGTCATCTCCAACGACGGATTTATGACGCCGACCACGGCATAGAGACAGTTCAGTTTGAGATATGTTTGAGCCGATGCGGCAGCCGAAACCCCCGTGAATGCGATGCAGACAATCGCTGATTTTATGAATCCAGACATAACAACACTTTTTCTGCACAAATATAGCCAAATTATACCGAATAATGTATCGTATAAGACACAAAACGCGAATCTCCGGAGACATTGTGTCGATTGAGCAATTTTACCGCACCGGAACTGTCGCTCCGCGCCGTCATCCCGAACCGGCAAATTCGGCATTGCGCACTGTTATATCGGTGTCTTTGGCTTCGTCCGATATACTCCCGCCCGGCAATGCCAAATAAATTTGGCATTGCTCTCGTTAATTCGTATCTTTGCATATAAAATGTTTAAAACATCGGCTCACGAAATGATCGAAACTCTGAAATTCTACAAGGATTTCCCGAAAAAGGGAATCAACTTCATCGACATAATTCCGTTCCTGCAATCGAAAAAAGCCTTCCGCGAGGTTATCGATGCGCTGAACGCCGCAACAACCGCACCCAATGTAGCGGCTCCCGAAGCCCGCGCATTTCTGTTCGCCGCACCGCTGCTCACCGAAAGCGGATGCGTCGAGAACATCATTCCGATGCGCAAGAGCGGCAAACTGCCTTTCAACGACGGCGATTTGGTAGAGGTGCAAATCGAAAAAGAGTACGGCTTCGACAAACTTTTCTACCGCCGCAGCGACATCGCGGCAGGCGTCCCGACGGGCGACACGTTCGAGATAACGCTGCTCGACGACGTGCTGGCGACAGGCGGCACTGCCGAAGGTGTAGCCCGCTCGCTCGAAAAGATGACCATCGAACGCGACGGCAAACGGTACGGAGTTCGCGTCAAGGAGTTCGTATTTCTGGTCGGCATTCCGGAAATCGGAGGTCGTGAGCGGTTGGAAAAAATCGCGCCGGTAACGACGCTGATGGATATTTAGCGCACTGCAACCGACACCGACATGCCGCCGCACTTTACCGGTGCGGCGGCATGTTTCGTGCATGGCATAAGGGTTTTTAAGGCGGACAAAGATTTTGCGGTCGAATCGGACGGAAGAGAAAAGCCGCCTCCCTATTCGGCGACCACCCATTCCGGTTCTTTCCTCTTTGAAAAAGACGCTTTGAAGATTTTGCCGACAAGGGAATATGCGGCTCCCGAATAATGTCGCGC
>CAYRSF010000008.1:0-53166 GCA_964427035.1 uncultured Alistipes sp. | reverse complement strand
AAGTGATCGTGTTCGTAGGCGGGGGTGGGCAGATAGGCCGGGCTGACACCCTATTGCTGCAGCGATGCGTTCCGGCACCTGAACGGATGGATTGCCAATATTAATATGTATCATCCTTGCTGTGAGAGGTGCAAATGTTGGCGCAAATCCAAGCTGAAAAAAAAGAGAAATCGCAACCGACTGACTGTCAGCTGCGATTTCCTTTTTGAGTGCCCAGGACAAGACTCGAACTTGCACGAACTTAAACGTTCACTACCCCCTCAAAGTAGCGTGTCTACCAATTCCACCACCTGGGCTTGCACACTGTTTCCCGAACAGCAGGGCAAAGGTAGGCAAAATTTTAATTACTGCAAAATTTATCGATACTTTTTTAGCGCGGCGCGGCGGGGCAATAAAAAACTCGTCATTGCGAGGAGGACGTATGTCCGACGCGGCAATCTACCATTGTGCAATTCGTCATGTTGAACCGACGCTCGAAGCACGGGCAGAGGCTGCAAGCAGCCTCTGCCGTGCAAGGAGGAGGAAGACGAAGTCAGCGCAGCGAAACATCTGTTTTCAGATCCTTCGCTAACGCTCAGGATGACGCAGCGGGGAGGGGTATCCGCCCGGCTGTTAAAACAGCGGTAGATCGCCACGGACTTGCATGGCGCGTCATCGGGTATTCAGGCGGTTGTCGGATGCAACTCCTCGCGATGACGAAATAAAAGCGGCGGGGGAAATCCCGCCGCCGCTCCTTAATGACCTTAAAGACTTTAAAGCCCTTAACGACCTTAAAGCCATTACCCCCCCCGACCGCACGTCAGCGCAAAGACGGAAGTGATATATAACTCGTCATTACAATATGGTGGCGAAATGTTTGCAATATTTTTGCGCAGTTTTTTCAATTTGTTAAAAATATATTATTTTTGTAATAAATTAGATGATGTTATGGCAACTTCTATTTTCGATTTTGATAGGTCTTTGAATGCTTTATTATATGTTGCAAACAGGCTTGACCGGCGCGACATACATAAGATATTCAAGATTTTGTATTTTGCCGATATGTCGCATTTGCTGAAATACGGCAGGGCAATAACAGGAGATCGATACATCGCGATGAACTACGGACCTGTTCCATCTGCCATTTACGATATGGTTAAAATTGTGCGCGGAGACAGCAGTTGGATTCCAATGGATGAACTTAAAGCATTTTTCGCAGTTCACGATAAATTTTTAGAGCCATTGCGCGATGCTAATCTGGATTATTTGTCAGAATCCGACATAAAAGAGTTGGATACCTCCATAAACCAATATGGCGGATTGGATTTTTCGCAAATGACAAAAATTTCTCACGGTGAGGCATGGGAAAAAACTCGCAATAATCCAGACACGAACGATATATCAATAGAAGATATTTTACGGGAAAGCGGTGCCGATGAAGGATATATCAAATATATAGTGGAAAATATCACTGCCCAAAAAGAGTTGCGCAAATGAAAGCAGTAAATCGTGGCGATATATATCATCGTTATTTTTCCACGACAACGCCTCCTAAAAATAAATTCTTCATAGTCATTGGAGAAAATGAAAATAGTTATGTCGGCTATTTCTTCATAAATTCAAACGTCAATAATTTTATTGCACGAAACGAAGATATGAATAACATGCAAATGCCAATAAAGCCGGCTGACTATCCCTTTTTAGATCATGTGTCGTTTATAGACGGTCATGCTTTATCCATTTTAAGAAAAACCGATCTCATAGAAGAATTGAGCAAAGGGAAAGCGCAGTTCAAAGGTCGCTTGTCCGAAGAAGATATTACTATGTTGTTGGACGCGGCATTATCCTCACCATTATTCTCTCGAAAGGAGAAAGAATATTTCAAATAATCTGTGCTTAACCACTTAAAGCATGTCCTCCGATCATAAAGCGACCACAAAAGTTTGGACAAACTTTTGTGGTCGCTTTATGATTAAAACGCACGATTTTGGGACGTCAGCGCAAATCCATCTCGTCGAGCAGGTATCCCGCACCGCCGAGCCGTTCGACGATAAACAGCACGTAGCGTATATCGACCGAGATATTGCGGCATATCGATGGGTCGAACGCCATGTCGCTCATCGTAGAACGCCACGTGCGGTCGAAATTGATGCCGACAAGTTCGCCGCGACCGTTGATTATCGGCGACCCCGAATTGCCGCCCGTGGTCTGGTTGGTCGCGAGGAAACATACCGGAACGCTCCGTCCCGACGGTGTATCGATGCCCCAGCGGTCGTAATCCTTGGCGTCGTAGAGGTCGCGCAGAGCCTGCGGCACGTTGTAGTCGTAAATCGCGGGGTTGTCCTTGGCTATCACGCCGTCGAGCGTCGTGAACGGCAGATGACGCACGCCGTCGGCATACTCGTAGCCGGCGATGCTGCCGTATGCGACACGCAGCGTCAGGTTGGCGTCGGGAAAGAAGGCGCGTTTCGGGTCGAACTCGCGCAGAGCCTGCAAATAAGGTTTGTACCAGCGGCTTATCTCTCCGACGTCGCTCAAATTGCGCACACGGTATTTCGCGACCTTTTTCCTTATGCCGGCAAAGAGGTCGCAAAACTCCGCCGCGGCATCGTCCGCCGTATCGGGAGTGAATCCGTCGGCGCGGACGTAACGCGAATTGTCGAAAACATAATCGACATATGCGTCCGGCGAGCCGCATTCGCCGATTGCGGCAGTAAGGTCCGCAGGGATTTCGGCGTGCGGCATGCGGGCGATGAACTCGGCGAGCATGCGTTTGGCGACGGCACGATCGACCGCCGGCTCGTAATCCTTGTAAAAGGCATTGCGCAACGATGCGAGCCGCGTTTCGACGTTTCTGCCGCTCTCGGTTATCGCCTGCACCTTGCGCACGAAATCCACGAGTTCGACGGAGCCGACACTCTCACGGAAAAGTTCGCCCATGAAATAGAGGTCGCGGACACGCGAATAGGATGCGTGCATCGAGTCGAGCAGCGACGCATATTCGGGTTTGTCGGCAGCCCAAGCGGCAAAACGGCGTTCGTAGTCGCGCTTGCGTTCGACCGTACCCAGCCGTGCAAGACCCAGCACCTCGCCCTGCCACTTTTTCCACGCATTGGCTATCGACGCATGTTTGGCCGCGTACTTGATGCGCACCGCAGGGTCGGCATCCTGCGCCGCCGAAATGATGTCGAGACGGGCAGTGCGCAGTGCGATTTTCATCGGGTCGCTGTCGCGCAGCGTATATTCGACGGCATCCGACAGCACATATTGCTGCGTATTGCCGGGAAAGCCGTAAATCATCGTGAAATCGCCCTCGCGCACACCCTTTGTCGAAATCGGGAAACTGCGCTTCGGAACGTAGGGTTTGTTCGCGGGCGAATAGTCAGCCGGCTCGTTGTCCGCACCGGCATAGATTCGGAAAATCGAGAAATCGCCCGTGTGGCGGGGCCACATCCAGTTGTCGGTGTCGCCACCGAACTTGCCTATTGCCGACGGCGGAGTGCCGACCAGCCGCACGTCGCGAAACTCCTTGTAGACGAACAGGAAATACTGGTTGCCATAGTACATGCGCTCGACCTTCGCCCGCAGACCCCGCGACCTGTCGGACGCCTGTCCGGCAATCGCTGCGGGAGTTTCGCCGGCATCGACACGGGTCGTAACGTCGTCCATGCTGACGAGAATGCTGACGGTCAGCCCCTCGCAAGGCAGTTCCTCGGCTTTCGATTTCGCCCAGAATCCGTGGGTCAGCAGGTCGCGCTCGACCGACGAGAGTTTCTGGATGCTGCCGTAGCCGCAATGGTGGTTGGTGAGCAGCAAACCCTGCTGCGACACGATTTCGCCCGTGCATCCGCGCCCGAAAAGCACCACGGCATCTTTGAGCGAGGCCTTATTGACGGAATAGATGTCGTCGGCAGTAAGGCGGAACCCTTTGCTGCGCATATCCTTGATACGCGACGAAATAAGCGACGGCAACCACATGCCTTCATCGGCGAAAGCCGCAAACGAGACGGCAAGCGAAATGAACAAAATGACGATTTTTTTCATAGATCGATAATTTATGTTACAAAAATAAGCATATTTACTATCTTTGTACTTTGATTAATGAGATTTCACAATCATTTTTAATTCATCGTATCATGAAAAAATTTTTATTATCGCTCATCGCGACAACTGCACTGGTTGCCTGCGACGAAAAAACGAATGAATCCATCGTCTATGACATCGAACTCGAACCGTCGGCTGTAACGCTGTTCGCCGGAGACACGAAGACTCTGAACGCAAAAATAGACCCTGCAACCGACATGGCTCTCATATGGACATCGTCGGACAAGAGTGTCGCCGAAGTGGACGATTCGGGAGTCGTAACCGCCGTTTCGGCAGGCAATGCGACCGTAACGGCTGCACTGGACTGCACCGACGGACATTTCGAAAGCACTTGCACGGTTTCGGTAATCGACATTCCGACCGTTACGCTCGACACGATGTCGGCGGTAATCGGCACGGGCGACACCAAAACCATTACGGCGACCGTCGTTCCCGCTCCCGGGGAGGGAATTTCGGTAGAGTGGAAATCGTCGGACAACTCGATAGCAACGGTAAAAGACGGCGTAATCACCGCCGTTTCGGCCGGCAATGCGACAGTTACGGCATCGGTTACGATAGAGGGACGCACGTTCGGCGAGAATTGCGCCGTAACGGTTCAGAATCCGATAATCACATTTGACAAATCGACCTCTTCGCTCGCTATCGGCAAGACGATGACTATCGAGGCGACCGTTGCGCCAGCGACGGAACGCACGCTCGTATGGGAATCGTCCGACACTTCGGTCGCGACGGTTGCCGACGGCACGGTTACCGGCATTGCGGCAGGCAGTGCGACAATAACAGCCCGTCTTTCGGCAGGCGACCAGACGTTCGAAAGCAAATGCGAACTGACCGTGAAGCAGGGTTACGAAATCGGACAGATTATCGATTTCGACGGCGTTAAGGGCATCGTGTTCTGGCTTACCGACGGCGACACAGCCGGCAAAGCGGCTTCGTTCGACGAGGTATTGGGGCTGCTCTGGGGCGACAGGGAATTGAACTGCAATGCTCACAGCGAAGACGACGGCGAAGTAAACACCGAGCGAATCAAGGAGGTAGGCATCGAATATCACCCTGCGGCGAAGTGGTGTATCGACCACGGCAAAGGCTGGTATCTGCCCGCTTGCAACGAAGGTGTCGAACTGGTTACCAAGGCAAGCATTCTCAATCCGATACTGACTGCCAACGGCGGCACGGCAATCAAAGACAGCGATATGGACTGGTATTGGTCTTCCACCGAAGGCGAAAGCGCGCCGGAAGCCGAAGTGATATGTTTCTTCGGCGGCACGAGATCGGGGCATACATACGGAGATTTCAAACGCTATCCGGAGTATGACAATCTGACACGCGCCGTACATAAATTCTAATCCGGCTGTCCGAAGATGAAGTTCAAACATTTACTTTATGCCCTGCTGTCGCTGACTGTGGCGGCGATGTCACCGGGCTGCAAAACGACCTGTCCTCCGGAACCGCAGCCGGGACCGGAGGATGGATTGACATTCGCGCTGTCGGTCGAGAAAAAAAGCGATACTGCATTCTCCGTCGAGTGCGTTCCGTCGGACAAGAAGCAGCCGTACGTCGCGTTCGTCATGACCAAGTCCTATTACGACACCGAACTCGGCACGGACGAGGATTTGATGGCTGACGACATGATATTTTTCGACGGCGAGGCTGTCTCCGAAGGAAAAACGATAGCCGAAATCATTGCGAAATACCAGCACAGGGGCGACTGCACGCTGTCGTATTCGCAACTCGCGCCCGAAACCGAATACTATTTCTATGCCTACGGGCTGGGGACGGACGGAATAGCGACGAGCAAAGTCGCCAAACTGCTTGTCGAGACTGATGCGACCGTCAAAATCGAATTCGAACTCGCGGTCGATGTCGCCGACGTGGGACAGTCGGGGGCAACGCTCCTCGTTACGCCGACCGACAAAACTGCGACATTTTTCTACGATATCGTAACCAAAAGCGCGTATGACGGTTGGGGCGGCGACGAAAAAACCGTCGCGCAGAACATCGAATACATCGAACAGGCAATCTACATATTCGCCACGCAGGGCATCGAATACACCTATGACGATTTCATCTCCTCGGGCGACATAGCCGAGCGGAAGACGAATCTGGCATCCGACACCGAATACGTTCTGTTCGCATTCGGGCTCGACAATCAGGGCAACCCGACTGCCCCGTTAGCGAAGAAGGAGTTCAAAACCGAACCTTTCGCGGCGACCGACGACTGCCGTTTCGAACTTTCGGTATCGGACGTAACGGCGACATCGATGAAAATCGGAGTCGTGCCGACATCGGACGCGACGAGATATTACATAGGCGTATGCCGCTCCTCCGTACTCGACAAATATTCGCTCGACGAGGTTGCAGCCATGCTTATCGCCGACGAAAACAGCGGCGGCATCGATTGGGCGACATCGCCATATCTGTTCAGCGGCAGGCAGACACTCGACGTGGTGAACGATTTGAAATACAAGCCGCTTGTCGGCAGCAGCGAGTACGCCGCCATCGTATTCGGAATGAATGCGCAAGGCGGACGGACGACAGGCATCGCCCACATCGTGCAACGCACCGCCGATCCGCAGCAATCCGACATGACGGTCGAGATTACCGTACACTCCAAAACAATCAACGGCGCGAAGGTCGAATTCCGTCCGTCGAATGCGCAGGAGACATATTTCACCGACGTAATCGACTACGAAACATACGCACAGTTCGGCAGCGACGACGAACTGATACGCCATATAGTCGATACCGCCGGCGATTCGATGCCGTCATACCTCGCCAAGGGCGACCACTCCGTGGATTGTTCCAACATGCTGCTCGCCGACACGAAATACGTAGCCTACTGCTTCGGATTCGACAACGGCGCGACGACCCGCGTATTCAAGGAGGAGTTCACCACCGATAAACTCGAATCGGGCAGCGATGCGGCCGTGGCGATGCAATATGTAATCGAAGATGGCGGAATATACGGTTACGACGGCAAAGCGGTCATTACATTCCTGATGTCGCCGAACGCATCGGCTGCGAAATGGTATTTCGCAGCGACGCAGAGTTCAATCGACGATTTGTCGGACAGCGAATTGACGCAATGGCTGATGACGTCGCCGAATATCGATAAAAGGCAGGTCGGATACTACATGGACTGGGGAACGAAACTCCAAGCCGCGACCGTCGCATTAGACAAAAACGGTGTTGCGGGCATTCCTTCGCGCTACAATATAGATGTAACGCGGGATAACGCCATCGCATCTGTGCCGCTTTCGCTTTCGGCAGCATCGAAGATGCCGCATACCCGAAGGGCTTCGGTCGCTCTGCGCAATGCCGAAATGACAGGTGCACGAGACCGCGCGCTGCCGCAGCCTCGCAGAAAGGAATAGCGACACCTAAAACCTTAACGACAAAAGACCGACTTTTTCAAGTCGGTCTTTTGTCGTTTTGCGAAACAGTCCTACGCTTTCGCCGAAACTGTTTTGCGCTTCCTTTTGGCGGCGAGAGCCTTGTCCACCTCTATCTCGAAATCGGAGAAGACGTTCATATAGTTGATAAACGCTTCGTAGGACGACCCGTAAGGGTTGAAATAGGAGTGCACGTCGCCGTCCGACAGCCACTTCGTCGCCATATAGTAGAAGTGGTCCGATGTCTGCATGAAGTTCCATACGTAATCGAAATCGGCATTGCGCAGCGAACGCACCTTATCTTTCAGCGAATAGAGTTTGCCGAACGCCTCGTTTTGAAGGTCATTGCCCAACCATGCCGTAATGTCGCGCTCCTCGTCCGCCCACGACATCACGTGCGGGCAGTGCAGAACCGCTACCGGCTGATATTTCGACGCAGCCTCCGACACGGTCGCGAATTCGAGGTCGCCGCGTTTGAGAATCGCTTTCGGCAGGCTCTTCATGAACTCGAATATGCCGGTCGAGGACTTTTGATGCTCGCCGAACGTTTCGTAATCCATGAACAGATTCACCACCTCGCCGTTCTCCTGCGACAACCATCCGGCGAACTTGTCGGCCGTAAGCGGATACTCGCTCCAACCGCGGTCGGAGAAGCGGAAGGCTATGTCGTCCGAAAGTTTGTAGTTGCGCAGCAGCAGACGCAGACTCTGGTCGCCGGCACCGGCATAGACGAAATCGGGCGATTTCCAGCCGAGAACATGTTTGGCTCCCTCGGCGAGCATCGTTTTGAAGCCCATTTCGCCGACCATCCCGCCTATCTCGTCGGAATATATCAACTCCGTATTGCGGAACGCTTTCGGCTTGACGCCGAATTCGCGTTTGAGCATCGCCGAATGGCTTTTCACCTGCTCCTCGAAATCCTCTTTCGACGACAAGGCGGCAAGCGAATGCGAATAAGTTTCGCCGAGCAGTTCGACGCAACCCGTATCGACCAGCGCACGGAACGAATCGAGCACCTCCGGAGCGTACAGGCGGAACTGCTCCACGACCGTTCCCGTCAGCGAGAACGAGCAGCGGAACGCACCGTTGCTCTCCTTAATGACTTTCAGGAACAGGGCATTCATCGGCAGATAGCACTCGCGTGCGATTTTCTGCATTATTGCACGATTCGTAAGATCGTCGAGATAGTTATGATCCTTGCCGATATTGAAGAACCGATAGGTCTTCAATCGCCACGGCTGATGCACCTGAAAATATAAACAAACTGTTTTCATATCCTTGTATTTTATCTATTTTCGTTCGTACATGCTATTTCGCCGATGCCACGGCCTCCTCGTAAACGCGCTTTATCTTCGCTGCCGCATCGTTCCATTTGAGCGACGTTACCTCTTCGAGCCCCTTCTTGGCGAACATCGACGAGAGCGCGGGATAGGTTATGAGTGCATACATGGCATCCGCCATCGCATCGACATCCCAGTAATCGACCTTTACGGCATAGTCAAGCACCTCGGCGACACCGCTCTGCTTCGATATGATTACCGGCACGTTGGAGCGCATCGCTTCGAGCGGCGAGATTCCGAACGGTTCGGAAACCGACGGCATCACGTAAACGTCCGACAACTGGAACATGCGGTGGACGTCCTCTCCGCGCAGGAATCCCGTGAAATGGAACCGGTCGGCGATGCCCAACCGGGCCACACGGCGGATGATATGGTTCATCATGTCGCCCGAACCCGCCATGACGAAGCGCACGTTCGGCACGCGTTTGAGCACCTTCGCCGCAGCCTCGACGAAGTAGTCGGGACCCTTCTGGTAGGTGATTCGGCCGAGGAACGTAATGATTTTGTCGCTCACACCGCGTTCGGGAGCGACGGATTCGTTCTCGGCGAAGCGCACGGCATTATGCACCGTTACCACCTTGTCGGCAGGCACGCCGTATTTATCGATGACGATGTTGCGCGTAAGGTTCGACACTGCGATAACGCGATCCGCCGCATGCATTCCGGCACGTTCGATGGCGTAGGTCTGCGTGTTGATGTTTTCGCCCGAACGGTCATACTCCGTGGCGTGCATGTGGACTACCAGCGGTTTGCCCGACACGCGTTTTGCGGCGATGCCGGCGAAATAGGTCAGCCAGTCGTGGGCATGTATGACATCGAACTGCCCCTCCAAATCCTTTGCGACCTGCGCTGCGACAATAGCATAGCGGGCGACCTCCTCCATCAGGTTGGCACCGTATTTTCCGGAGAAGGTGTACCGGCGGCTCCAAGCGTCGGTCGTCTCCCAACGTTTTTCGCCCGTCTTGACGAATTCGTCGTGGTAGGTTGCATAATCCTCCGGCGAAAGGTAAGGAACGAGGTTGGAATCGATATGAATGAACGACATCTTTTCGATTATGTCCGCCGCATCGGTATCGACCTTGCCGAACACCGTTTCGACATCGCTCGCATTCACGACCCTGACGAACCTATTGTCCTCGTCGCCATAGGCTCGCGGCATGACGAACGTTACTTCGACGCCGTTGCGCGCCAATCCGCGGGTCATACCGTAGCATGCCGTTCCCAGACCGCCTGCGATATGGGGAGGGAACTCCCATCCGAACATCAAAACCCTCATCGTATCACTGTTTTTTGTTGTTTTTCACTTTCATGTTTCCATCCGTTTTAGCCGGCTTGCTCTTCGGTTTCGGCGTACAACGGTCGATTAAATCCTTTATGTAGAGCAATCCGCCGACGCTCGACGCCTGCGAAATCGCTCCCCGCGGCGAGTACGGAGGATTGGGATCGTGATATTCGGCAATCGAACCGATACAGTAGGACTGTATGTCGTCGTCGAAATTCGCCAGTATCTCTTTCGCGGTCGGCAGGAATCGCGCACCTTCGAGCGATATGCCGCACTGCACGTAGAACATCAGCGGCCATACCCACACCGCACCGTTGCGGCTCGCCGCTTCGCGTTCGATAGGATTCTCCTTGTACTGCGATTCGAACAATCCGTCCTCCGGCGAAAGCGTCCGCAGACCCTCCGGCGTAAGCAGGTGTTTGCGAACCGTCATCAGCACGTTCACGCGCTGTTCATCGTCGAGCATCGTATAGTCGAGCCCGCAGGCGACAATCTGGTTGCAACGTACCGAACGGTTCTGCGTCCGTCCGTCGGTATAGTCGGCGAGAAAGCCCTCGCCGTCGATAGCGAAGAGTTCGACGAACGACTTTTTGGTCAGTGCCGGCAGTCCTTTCCATTTGGAGACGAACGCCTTGTCGCCCATCTTGGATGCAAGCGCGAGCGTATACGAAACGGCATTGTACCACAGGGCATTCACCTCGACCGCATAACCCTCTCGGCGTATCACGGGCACTCCGTTCTCGACGTTGTTCATCCACGTAAGCGCGTATCCGTCCCGCGAAGCCCATATCAGACCGTTGTCGTGCAGAGCGACGCAGCCGTCGAAGAATCCCGTGCGGTAAGCCGCAAGGATGCTTTTCATCGCCTCGCCGTATTTCTCCCACAACATCTTCGCTCCGATATGGCGTTCGAGTTGCTGCAACGTCCAGAAGAACCACAGCGGGGCGTCTGCCGCGACTTCGGCGGAAGCCTCTCCCGCAAAATCCCCGTTGTGCATATCGCCGACCATCGTGTCGAGCACATCCATGCAGTCCTCCTTGTAGCCCTGTTCGAGCGTCAGACCCGGCAGCGACATGAATGTCGCGCGACCCCCCGTACCGTACCACGGATATCCCGACACGACCTCCACCCGGTTTCCCGGACGGCGGATGATGAACTGTCGTGCCGAATGGCGCAGGCAACTGAGGAAATCTATCTTGTGCGTCCGTCGGGCTATCGACGTTTCGTATGCCGAACATATCTCATCGCCCGAGGACATTTCATCGACCGAAGCCGAGAAGATTATACTCTCGCCCTTGCGGATTTTCATTTCGAAATATCCGGTCGTAAGCAGGTCTTCGTATCCCTCGTAACCGCGTTCTATCTCCTTCTGATACTCGAAGTCGTAGTACCAGTCGGGAGCGGGAACGAACGTGGCGTCGTCCTTGCTCAACTGCATGTAGAGCCACGGGAAACCGTCGTAAAGGCGGTTCTTGACACCGTTTTTCACAGGATACGAACGCACGTTGGCATACATGTTCGCCTTCGAGAGTTCGTGTTTGTTGCGGAAAGCGAGGAACGGGCGCAGACGCAGCGTAGTCTCGGAATGGGCGTCCACCAGCGTATAGCGAATCATCAGATGCGTGCGTTTGTGAATCCACAGCAGTTCCTTGCGCAGAATCACCCCTCCGACGCGATAGGTTATTGTCGGCGTCGGCGTATATTCGAAATCGGTGATGTATTTATGACCGCGCGGCTCGTATGTTCCGCGAAAACGGTGCAGTGCCAGATTGAACGACTGGTCGTGCTGAACGACAGTTTCGTCGAGCGACGACAACAATACATATGTATTGTCGGTGCTGTCGATAGGTGCGACTATCAATCCGTGATACTTGCGCGTATTGCAACCGACTATCGTGGTGCTCATATAGCCCCCGCGTCGGTCTGTCGCCAACATTTCGCGTTGGAGAGAATACTCCAAATTTCCCAATTCCCGTTTATCAAAAGTAAGTCCCGGCATATTATCGATAATTGATTTTTTGCTACTGCTATCGTAAAGATAATAAAAATTTGTGAATATTATCATCGACAGCATAAATTTTATCAAACATCAGACCTAATCGACCATTTCGGGCGGCTTTCCGCCGTATTGTTTCGAAGGTCTTAGCAGTCGTCGGATTCGTCAAGAACCTTGAAAATCCGTCTGCCGCTGTTGCGCACCGCGGCAGACGAATGAACGAGCCGCCGTTACGCCCACTTCACGAGGGCGAAATCCATACGGTGCGGCAAACGCGGATTCTTCGGATAGACGCGCAGTGCGACATCGAAGATTCCGGTACGGTTCGGGATGTAATCCAGCGAATAGGTTACCTTGTCGCCATCGACATTCGCGCGCGACAACTCCATCGAGTAATCGACATTGGCAGGTTCGGCGGCAACGATAGGTTTGGCGACGACCAGTTCCACGCCGATATCCTCGGGCGAAAGTCCGGCGATGTCGAGCGTTACCTCGAAATGGTATGCCGCACCGACCTGCATCGCCTCGTTGTCGATACGGGCGCGCTGAACATCGACGACCTTCACGTTGTCCCATGCCGCCGAAACCTTGCGCTTCCATGCGGCGACCTCGCGGGCGAGAATATAGTTGCCGGCTATCATTTCGCGCTTGCGGGCTGCGAGTTTGTTGTAGAAACGCTCCTCGTAGTCGTTGAGCATGCGGTTGGTCGTGAAGTTCGACGCGATGTCGGCGATACACTTCTTGACCGATGCAATCCACTCGGTCGGGATGCCCATCTCGTTGCGCGAATAATATTTCGGAACTATCTGCTCCTCGATGGTGGAATATATCATCTCGGCGTCGAGTTCGTCCTGATGGCTCTTGTCGGCGAACGTCTGCTCCATAGGAAGCATCCATCCTGCACCCTCCTTGTAGCCCTCGACCCACCAGCCGTCGAGAACCGAGAACTGCATCACGCCGTTCATCACGCACTTTTCGCCCGACGTTCCCGAGGCTTCGAGCGGACGGGTCGGCGTGTTGAGCCATACGTCCACGCCCTGAACCATGCGGCGGGCAAGTTCCATGTCGTAATTTTGCAGGAAGATAATCTTGCCGACGAATTCGGGCATCGACGACACCTCGACGATGCGTTTAATCAGGTCCTGACCCGGTTTGTCGTTCGGGTGAGCCTTGCCGGCAAAGATGAACTGCACCGGATGCTCCTTGTTGTTCACGATTGCCGACAAACGGTCGAGATTCGTAAAGAGCAGGTATGCACGCTTGTATGTCGCGAAACGGCGGGCGAATCCTATCGTCAGCACCTCGGGTTTCAGACGGTCGGAAATCTGCACTATCTGGCGAGGCGAGTCGAAACGCACCTGACTCGGATCGCTGTAACGACGCTTGATGGTCTTTATCAACCGGTGTTTGAGGAACATGCGTTCATGCCACAACTCCTCGTCCGAAATCTGGTAAACCTTCTGCCACTCCTTGATTTCGTATTCGTGCCCCTCGAAACCCTTCGGGAAATATCGGGCATAGAGACGGCGCATGTTCGACGCAGCCCATGTAGGGAAGTGCACTCCGTTGGTAACATAACCGATATGGAGTTCGTTCTTGAAATAGCCGGGCCACATGTTGCCCAGAATGTCTTTCGACACCTCGCCGTGCAGCCACGAAACGCCGTTCACCTCCTGCGACAGGTTGCACGCCAGAACCGACATCGAGAATCTTTCGTCGGGGTCGTTCGGCTTCACCTTGCCGAGGTTGATATACTGGTCCCACGTGATGCCCAGCACCTCCGGATAGTGCGACATGTACTGGCGTATCATCGATTCGGGGAATGCGTCGTGTCCCGCAGGCACAGGCGTATGCGTCGTGAAGAGCGACGACGAGCGTATCACCTCCAACGCCTCCGAGAACGACAGTTTCTTGCGGGCGATGAGGTTGCGGATGCGCTCGATGCCGATGAATGCCGCATGTCCCTCGTTGCAGTGGTAGACATCCTGCTTGATGCCCATCTTCACGAGTGCGCGTATGCCGCCTATGCCGAGCAGAATCTCCTGTTTCAGGCGGTTCTCCCAGTCGCCGCCGTAAAGATAGTGCGTTACCTGACGGTCCTCCTCGATATTCGCTTCGTAGTCGGCATCGAGCAGATAGAGCGCGGTGCGTCCGACCTGACAACGCCAAACCCGCGCGCTGAGGGTTCGTCCCGGAAATGCCACGTGCACGGTAACCCAACTGCCGTCATCGTCGCGGACAGGCGAAATCGGGAGTTTGAAGAAGTTCTGCGCCTCGTATGTCGCCTCCTGCGAGCCCTGCGCCGAAAGACGCTGCGTGAAGTAGCCGTAACGGTAGAGCAATCCGACGGCGACCATAGGCACGTTCTTGTCCGAAGCCTCTTTCAGATAGTCGCCGGCAAGGATTCCCAGACCGCCCGAATATATCTTCAAGGTGTGGTGCAGACCGTATTCCATCGAGAAATATGCAATCTTCGGAACATTGGCATTCGGTTTTTCGTTCATGTAATCCTTGAACTGCGCATATACCGAATCGAGCATTTCGAGGAACTTCGCGTCATCCTCCAATTCGAGCAGACGCTCCATAGGCAGTTTGTCGAGCAGGGCGATAGGATTTCTGTCCACCTCCGCCCACAAATCCTTGTCCACGTACTCGAACAAATCGCGTGCGCCGAGAGTCCAACTCCACCACAGATTCCGCGACAACTCCTCCAAAGGATGCAGACGTTCGGGCAGCGACTTCTCGACCATCATTCGCTGCCATGTAGGACGTTCGGCAACGAGTTGCTGACGGACGAAATTGATCTGCTCGTTGTATGCGCCGCCGTCTCCGAGTACAGCCCGGTTGGTACGCGCCACACAACTCTCGATAGCGATTTCGTAAGCCGACTGATAGTGCTTGAACATGTTGCTCCACAATGCGCGTTTCGAAATTTCGTATACCGACGCCCGCGCTGCATTCATCTCGTCGTCCGACATGGCGATGAACCGTCGTACGGCATCCGCCACGGCATCCGCAGCCTGTCCCGCATTGTCGTCGCTGCGTTCGACAATCTCGATGCCGTCGTGTTCGACGAGCGACGCAGCCCATGCGCCGAAACCTGCGAGCGTCGAGGTTACGGTAGGAACGGAGAAGGCAATGGATTCGAGCGGAGTATAGCCCCACGGTTCGTAATACGACGGGAACAGCGTCAAATCCATGCCCACGAGCAGTTCGTAATATTTCTTGTTGAACACGCCGTCGTTGCTGTTGAGATACGTAGGCACGAATATCACCTTCACTTTCGATTCGGGAGCATCGAGGATGCTTCCGTTTATTGTCTGTGCGATTTGATCCCACTCCGTATTTTCGAGATAGTGGGTCGAATGGCGGTATTGCGCCGGATCTATCGGATTGGATTTGTCGCGCAGATGCGCCTGCAAATCCGCACGTGCTCCGTGATTGGCGGCAGGCACGGTAACGTAAGCCAGAATCTCGCGGTCGAGCGTGCCCGAAGAGGCGAGCCGCTTCAACGCCTCGAAGAATACGTCGAGCCCCTTGTTGCGGAATTCGTAGCGGCCGCTCGTGCCGACGATGAACGGCTCCTTGCCGAACTTGCAGCCCAAACAAGCCTCAGCCACTTCTATCATAGCCTTGCGGGCTTCGCTGCGTTTGGCATCGTACTCCCCGCCCGTCCATACGAAATCGTTCGTGAATCCGTTAGGCGTTACTACATCGACCTCCTTGCCGAGCAGATATTTGCATTCGCGGGCAGTAATGTCGCTGACGGTTAAGAAGGCATCGTGGTACTTCGCACCCATCTTTTCGATGGAGTGTTTGGCGACGACATTGAACTGACGGGCGAGATCGTCGGCATTGAACCCGGCAAGCCCGCCGTAGAGAGGCAGATGATTGCCTGCTATGCACCGTCCCATGACGGTGGCATGGGCTGTCATGACGGTAGCCACGTAAGGCGAATGCTTGCGCAGATACAGTCCTCCCGCAGCCGTCATCCACTCGTGGAAATGCGCCACGACCTTGTCGGTAGCCGCGCAGAAGTTATCGACATAGGACTCTATCACCTGACCGGCTATGTAGCCGAACAGCACCGGCTCCACATAATCCCACTGACCCGATATGGAATCGACGTTGTAACTCTCCCACATCATTTTGAGTATATCGTCCTTCTGTGCGAACAGCGTCGTGAAATCTATCAGAATCGCTATCGGCGACCCGCTGACCTTCCAGCGGCCTATGCGCACGCGGATTCCCTTGTCGTAAAGGCCCTGCCGCCATGCCCGCATGAGCGTTGCATCCTCCTCGAATTCGGAAACGCCGTTGTCCTGCGAAAAGTCGGGACCGACGGTAATGTACTTGTCGCCCAGAAGTCCGGTTACGGTCAATGCCTTGGATGCAATCACGGTATGAATGCCTCCCACCTTGTTGCACACCTCCCAACTTACCTCGAACAGGGTATCGGGCGATAATTTAGTTTCGTTCATAATTATTTGATTGTTTGTAATCGCTTTCGAATATCGGTGCAAAGGTAATACTTTGTACCGACAAACGAAAGAATTTATTAAAAAATTTTAATATTTATTTACCTTATTATAATCTATTATATTCACAACTCAAAAAACGTGCTTATGACAGTGTCCGAGAGCATAAATTTTTCCGGCGGAATCATCAGCCTGTCGTCCCCGCCGGAGGTCGCTCTGACGAGCAGTCCCGATTCGATGAATCCTGCGGCTTGGGCTTCGATGCGCGCCGCTTCGCCGCTGCCGAACCCGTCGGCGATATGCCGCAGCGACATCCCCTCGATGCGCCTCAACGACGTCATCACATACTCGTTCAGCCGGTCGCGCTGCGACAGCCGCTCACAGCCATAGACGATACCTGCCGCGTATTGGTCGGGGGTCTGCTCGCACCAACGGCGGACATCGCCCGCATACGAATGCGCACCGGCACCGATGCCGAGATATTCGTCGCCAGTCCAATAGGCGGAATTGTGGCGCGAACGGAAACCTTCTATCGCGTAGTTCGACACTTCGTAATGTTCGAATCCGGCGGAAGTCAGGGCATTGTGAACAGCGAGAAATTCGCGTTCGCTCCGCTCCTCGGCAACCTGTTTCAACGCTCCTGCGGCAAGCATCCGACCGAACCGCGTGTCGGGCTCGATGGTCAGATGATATGCCGATACGTGCTGCACACCGAGCGACAGCGTTTTGTCGAGCGACCGACCCAGCACCTCGTCGCCGAAACCGTCCACGCCGAATATAAGATCTGTCGAGATGTTGTCGAATCCTGCGTCCTGCAACAGTTTCACTGCCCGTTCCGCCTGCGCAGCCGTATGGCGGCGACCCATGAAGCGCAATTCGCCGTCATCGAACGACTGAACGCCGAGAGAGACCCGGTTTATGGGCGTCGAACGCAAACGTCCTACATATTCGGGCGTTACGTCGTCGGGATTGAGTTCGACGGTTATCTCCCCGACATCGCGACAGTCGAAAAGCCGCTCCGCGTGTTCGACAAAGCCGCCGAGCGTCGCAGGGTCGAGCAGCGACGGAGTGCCGCCGCCGAAATACACGGTCCTTATTTTGCGGTCGCCGAGAAATCCGCTTTGCGCATCGAGTTCATCGTGCATTCGCGCAACGGTCTGCGGAATATGGTGCAAAAGGACGCTGCGACGAAAATCGCAATACCCGCACAAGCGTTTGCAAAAGGGAATATGGAAATATATTCCTGACATATCTCTACAAATGTAACAAAAGTTAAGCGAATGACGAAATAAAGTTCCGATTTTTGCACGAATAACGCGATGAACCGTCAATTATCAACCGTGAACGGACAAAACGGTGTCCGAAACAGTCCGGCGGAGTTATTTAATAATTTTTTTAATTATTTAGTGTTATTTATTTCACAATTCAAAATAAAGCGATATATTTGCAGTCGGAAAAGAAGGCGTTCGACTGTTCCGCCGGCAATGCCGAAATGCGGAGGCAGGACGGGGCGCAAAGATAAAAGGAGAGGTTAAACATTTAAATAACAAAAATTATGGCTTTCAAAAAAGAAGATTTGGCCAAGTACGGCATTACCGGAACGACCGAGGTAATCTACAATCCGTCCTACGAACTCCTGTTCGAGGAGGAGACCAAACCGGAACTTACGGGCTACGACAAGGGCACGATAACCGAACTCGGAGCAGTGAACGTGATGACCGGCGTTTACACCGGACGTTCGCCGAAAGACAAGTTCATCGTAATGGACGAGAACTCGAAGAACACCGTATGGTGGACTTCGGAGGAGTACAAGAACGACAACAAGCCGGCTTCGAAAGAGGCATGGGAGGCAGTCAAGGCTATCGCTCAGAAAGAGTTGTCGAACAAGAAGCTCTATGTCGTGGACGGTTTCTGCGGAGCCAACAAGGATACCCGCATGTCTGTCCGCTTCATCATGGAGGTCGCTTGGCAGGCTCATTTCGTAAAGAACATGTTCATCCGTCCGACAGAGGAGGAACTCAAAGCATTCGAACCCGATTTCGTCGTATACAACGCTTCGAAAGCGAAGGTCGAGAACTACAAGGAACTTGGTCTGAACTCCGAAACCGCAGTGGTATTCAACATCACTTCGCGCGAACAGGTTATCATCAACACATGGTACGGCGGCGAGATGAAGAAGGGCATGTTCTCGATGATGAACTACTATCTGCCGCTCAAAGGCATCGCATCGATGCACTGCTCTGCCAACACTAACGAGAAGGGCGAGACCGCTATCTTCTTCGGTCTGTCGGGAACCGGCAAGACCACCCTTTCGACCGACCCTAAACGTCAGTTGATCGGCGACGACGAGCACGGCTGGGACGACAACGGCATCTTCAACTTCGAGGGCGGCTGCTATGCGAAGGTCATCAAACTCGACAAGGAGTCGGAGCCCGACATTTACAACGCCATCAAGCGCGACGCACTGTTGGAGAATGTTACGGTAGACGACAAGGGCAAAATCGATTTCGACGACAAGAGCGTAACCGAGAATACCCGCGTTTCGTACCCTATCTACCACATCAACAACATCGTAAAGCCTATTTCGGCTGCTCCTGCCGCAAAGAACGTCATCTTCCTGTCGGCAGACGCATTCGGAGTACTGCCTCCGGTTTCGATTCTCACTCCGGAGCAGACCAAGTACTACTTCCTCAGCGGCTTCACCGCCAAGTTGGCAGGTACCGAGCGCGGCATCACCGAACCGACCCCTACTTTCTCGGCTTGCTTCGGTCAGGCGTTCCTCGAACTCCACCCGACCAAGTACGCAGAGGAACTCGTTAAGCGCATGGAGAAGAGCGGCGCAAAGGCATACCTCGTGAACACCGGCTGGAACGGTACGGGCAAGCGCATCTCGATTCGCGATACCCGCGGCATCATCGATGCTATCCTCGACGGTTCGATAAAGACCGCTCCTACGAAGAATATTCCGATTTTCAACTTCGAGGTTCCGACCGAGTTGCCGGGTGTAGACCCTAAAATCCTCGACCCTCGCGACACTTATGCCGACGCAGCGGAGTGGACGAAGAAAGCGGAGGATCTTGCAGGACGATTCATCAAGAACTTCGGCAAGTACACCACCAACGAAGCCGGCAAGGCACTCGTTGCAGCAGGTCCCGAATTGAAATAATCGACAGACCGCATAAACGACAAGGCAGGACAGCAATGTCCTGCCTTGTTTCTTTAACGACATTAAAGTCTTTAAGGTCATCGAGGACTTTAAAGACCGTCGGCTTCTGCCGTCTTTCGCAGCATCGCCTCCACTTTCGAGCGTTTTTCGATTTTCGTACACCATTTTTTTGTACCTTTGCGCTCGTACAAAACACAATTGCAATGAAAAGCGATTTTCTGGTAATCGGCTCGGGTTCGGCGGGGTTGAGTTTCGCGCTCAAAGCGTCGCGCATCGGCAGCGTTACGCTCGTAACCAAAGGCGAACTCGTCGAATGCAACACCAACTATGCCCAAGGCGGCATCTGCTCGGTAACCTATCTGCCCGACACGTTCGAAAAACATATCGAGGATACGCTCATCTGCGGAGCAGGCAAATGCGACCCCGAGGCTGTCGAACTCGTCGTAAGACGCGCTCCCGAAATGGCGAAAGACCTTATAGGCTGGGGCGTAAACTTCGACCGCACGGAGGACGGACGCTTCGACCTTCACCGTGAGGGCGGACACTCCGAACACCGCATACTGCATCACAGCGACCTTACGGGAGCGGAAATCGAACGCGCTCTGATAGAACAGGTCCGCAACAATCCCGAAATTACGGTTCTCGAACACCATTTCGCAATCGACCTGCTGACGCAGCATCATCTGGGCGAAATAGTTACGCGCCATACCCGCGGACTCGCCTGCTTCGGCGCGTACGTGCTCGACACCGAGACCAACGACATAAAGACCATACTCGCCAAATTCACCGTCGTTGCGGCGGGCGGTTGCGGCAACATCTACAATACCACGACCAATCCGACAGTCGCCACGGGCGACGGAATCGCCATGTGCCACCGTGCGAAGGCGAAGACCCGCAACATGCAATACATCCAGTTTCACCCGACGTCGCTCTATCATCCGGGCGAACGTCCGTCGTTCCTCATCACCGAGGCGATGCGCGGCTACGGCGGCATACTGCGATTGCAGAACGGGCAGGAGTTCATGGACAAGTATCATCCGATGCGCTCGCTCGCTCCGCGCGACGTGGTGGCGCGTTCGATAGACCACGAATTGAAGATTCGCGGCGAGGAGTTCGTCTACCTCGACGTTACGCACATGCCTGCCGAGCAGACGCGGCATCACTTCCCGAACATTTACGAAAAGTGCATGTCGATAGGCATCGACATCACCAAAGACATGATTCCGGTCTGCCCAGCCGCCCACTACTGCTGCGGCGGCGTTACGGTGGACTGCAACGGCGAGAGTTCCATCAAGCGGCTGTACGTATTGGGCGAAAGTTCATGCACGGGGCTGCACGGTGCGAACCGTCTGGCATCCAATTCGCTTACCGAGGCTTTCGTCTATTCCGATCAGGCGGTGCGTCATGCGGCGCAATGGATAGACAAGGTCGATTTTCAGGAGGGTATTCCCGATTGGGACTTCGAGGGCACGGCTTCGGCGGAAGAGATGGTGCTCGTGCTCCAAAACCGCAAGGAGTTGCAGAACATCATGTCGAACTACGTCGGCATCGTCCGCTCCAACCTGCGGCTGGAACGTGCCATGAAGCGACTGGCGATAATATGGCAGGAGACCGAGGAGTTGTACAACCACACCAAACCGTGCCGCGAATTGTGCGAACTGCGCAACATGACAGCCGTCGCCTACCTGACGGTAAAGCAGGCACGCGAATGCAAAGAGTCGGTCGGACTGCACTACAACATCGACTGTCCGCCGCAGAAGAACTGATTTACAAACAGCACCATACGAGAGAAATGACATTACGAGAGGAAATCGACAGAAGGCGCACGTTCGCGATTATTTCGCACCCTGATGCCGGCAAGACCACGCTTACCGAGAAACTGCTTCTGTTCGGCGGCGCGATACATGTCGCCGGCGCAGTGAAGAGCAACAAAATCAAACGCGGAGCGACTTCCGATTTCATGGAAATCGAGCGTCAGCGCGGCATCTCGGTGGCGACATCGGTCATGGGGTTCGAATACGAAGGGGTGAAAATCAATATTCTCGACACTCCCGGGCACGAGGATTTCGCCGAAGACACCTACCGCACCCTGACGGCGGTCGATTCGGTAATCATCGTCATCGACGGTGCGAAAGGCGTCGAGACGCAAACCCGCAAACTGATGAACGTCTGCCGTATGCGCAACACTCCCGTGATAGTCTTCATCAACAAACTCGACCGTCCGTGCAAGGACCCGTTCGATTTGCTCGACGAGGTCGAAAAGGAGTTGAAAATCAAAGTGCGACCGCTGGCGTTCCCTATATCTAACGGTCCGACGTTCAAGGGCGTGTACAATCTCTACGAGCACAATATCAATCTTTTCACCTCCGATGAACGACAGACGGCGGACGCCTCGACCGTCGAAATCGACGACATTGCGTCGCCGCAACTCGATGCTCTTGTCGGTGAAAAATATGCCGCTCAACTGCGCAACGACGTCGAACTCGTCGAGGGCGTCTACGAGGAGTTCGACCGCGAGGAGTATCTGAAAGGTCGTCTCGCACCGATTTTCTTCGGTTCGGCGATTAACAACTTCGGCGTGCGCGAACTGCTCGAATGTTTCATCCGCATTGCTCCGTCGCCGCGTCCGTCCACGACGCAGACGCGCACGGTCGAGCCTGACGAGCCGAAACTCACGGGATTCGTATTCAAAATCCATGCGAACATGGACCCCAACCACCGCGACCGCATCGCCTTTCTGAAAATCTGTTCGGGCATTTTCGAGCGCAACAGGAACTATCTGCATGTCGGCAGCGGCAAGTCGCTGAAATTTTCGTCGCCGACGGCATTCATGGCGGAGAAGAAATCGGTGATAGATTTCGCCTATCCCGGGGACATCGTCGGACTGCACGATTCGGGCAACTTCAAAATCGGCGACACGTTCACCGAAGGCGAGAAACTGAAATTCACGGGCATACCGTCGTTCTCGCCCGAACTGTTCCGCTACATCGAGAATGCCGACCCGCTCAAATTCAAGCAACTCGCCAAAGGCATCGACCAACTTATGGACGAGGGCGTCGCGCAACTGTTCACCTCGTCGCTCAACGGTCGCAAAATCATCGGCACGGTCGGAGCATTGCAGTTCGAGGTCATCGAATACCGGCTCGAACACGAGTACGGAGCGAAATGCCGTTGGGAGCCTATCTCTATTCACAAGGCTTGCTGGATAGAGAGCGACGATGCGGAGCAACTCGCCGATTTCAAGCATCGCAAGCACACCAACATGGCTGTGGACAAACACGGCCGCGACGTTTTCCTTGCCGACACGAGTTATTCGCTGGCTCTCGCACAGGAGAAATTCCCTGCCATAAGATTCCACTTCACCAGCGAGTTTTGACCCGCAGATATATGAAGCACGCTGTATTTAAGACAATCACATCGCGGATTCCAATTTTCGGCGGGGAGGGGAATTCCGCGACATTGCACTCATCGCGCGAACGGCACCCGCAAATCGTAATATGCGCATCTCTTTTCTTCCTGAAATTTTTGCTTTTCGATTTGCTGTGGTGCATCCCGACCACCTTCTCCTCGTTCTCCTACCCGACAACTTACATAAGTAAAATATTCCTGTCGCTCTGTCTTGCCGCACCGCTCGCACTGCGGATGCCGAAAGCGACAGTAATCGCGCTCGCCGCAGCCACAGATTTATGGTTGGTGGCGAACCTGCTATATTTCAGGACCTATTTCACCGTCATTCCCGCCGAAAGTTATCTGCTCATAGGCAATCTTCGCGACTTCACGGACAGCGTCGTCGCATCGTTGCGATGGTACGACGTCATCTTCCCGCTCACGACGGCAGCGATGCCTTATGTTTTACGCACTACCGCACGACGACCGTCGCATAGATGGCTCGTACGTTACTTTTCGGCGACAGCCGCAGCCGCACTCTCTCTTTTGCTGCTCACGCTGCCCGCCGGAGGATTCCGAAAAAGTTATGCAGGCATGCTCGTGCACCGCCAGATGAGTGCTACACCGACATATTCGATTTTCGGGACGCTGATATACAACGCCTTGGACGAAACGCCGAAGATGACGCCCTCGCGGATTGCCGAAATCGACGAATTTATCGACGGCAACCGGCCCGATATTCTCGTCGATGCACCGGTGCCGCACGACATAGCGGTATTGATACTCGAATCTTTCGAAAGTTGGGTGCTCGAACGGTCGGTCGAGGGAAAAGAATTGACACCTAATCTCAACCGCCTGTTGCGAGAGAAGCGTACGCTCTACGCGCCGCACGTCCAATCGCAAGTCAAGGGCGGACGGTCGATAGACGCACAATTGCTCATCACGGCAGGGCTGCTGCCAATCGATGACGGGTGTTTCAGTGCGCGTTATCCATATTCCACATACAAAACAATCGTTCACGCTCTGCGCGAAAGTCGTCCCGACACGCGCGCATACGCGTTCACACCCGACAAGGCGACGACTTGGAATCAAATGATAGTGGCTCGCCAGTTCGGTTTCGACCGACTGTTCGACCGCAGCGAGTTCAGTCGCGACGAACTGACCGGACACGGCAACCACAAGCGTATTGCCGACGCTCCGTTCCTTGCGGAATGTATGGACAAACTGGAAACGCTCGCCGCCGAAAAAGATTGTCCGCGCTACATCCAGTGCATCACCTTTTCGGGGCACACGCCATTCGTCATACCCGAGCATCTGCGCCGCATATCCTTTTCGAACGCTGTTCCTCAACTTATGGCAGACTATATGACGGCGGCGAACTACACCGACTCGGCAATCGGGGCATTCATCGAAAGGCTCCGCAACCATCCGCAATTTCGCGATGCCGTAATCGTCATCACGGGCGATCACGAGGGGTTGGCATCGGATAGAGCGGCACTTGCAAAGAGCGATGCCGGACGCGGCATCGTCAGCGAAAACTGTTTTACTCCGCTGATAGTTCTGAATTCACCTGTCGCAATGCGATACGAAGCCGTGATGGGACAGGCGGACATACATCCTACGCTGCTCGATCTATTCGGTCTCGGCAACCGCCGTTGGCGCGGAGTAGGGCACAGCATTCTACAACCCGACGCGCCTCATGCGGCAATCGATTCGACAGGCGAAACAGTCGGTAATCCCGAAGATTCGAATACCGTACAACGGCTCCGCGAAGCGTGGCGGATATCCGACGTTATTATTCGCGGCGACTATTTCGCTGCAAAAAATGGTAAAGGCGCAAAAAATTCGGGCAAAACCCGTGAGTAACCGCTCACCGATCGGCAGAAGGTTACGAAACAAGTCCCTGATGTTCCAAATCGCTTTATAATCCATTAAGGACTTTAAAGTCTTTAAGGTACTTAAAACGCATCCGCGCCGTATCGTTCGATACGGCGCGGACAGCATTATAGCCTGTCGTACGTCTACGCCTCCTCGTAACCGTCGGCCTTCGCGCTCCACATAAGCGTAAACACGAACATGCCGACGACGGCGATTGCAATCATGCCGAGGAACACGTAGTTCCATCCGAAATGATCGACCAGAACGCCGACTCCGAGAGCCGAAACGAACACGCTCAAATATCCGAATATGCCCGTAAGTCCGTTAGCCGTGGCAGCAGCCCTTTTGGTCGCCTGATTGGCTGCGGCAATGCCGATAAGTGCCTGCGGACCGTAGATGCAGAATCCTGCCATGGCGAGAACGCAGATAAGCACCAACGGATGTATATCATTGGGCAGCAGATAGAACACCGTCATGAACACAGCCGTACCGAGCATGCAGAATACGCAGGTGCGGTGTGCGCGGCCGGCGAAGAACTTATCGGTCGCCCAGCCGGCGAAGAGCATGCCGACGATGCCGAAGATTTCGAAAATCGCCACCGTCCATCCCGCGTAGGAGTATGACATGTCGCGAGCCTCGGTGAGGAACTTCGGTCCCCAGTCGAGAACGGAGAATCGCACGACATAGACGAAGAAATTCGCAAAGGCGAGAATCCATATCAGACGGTTGCGATAGACCTTTTCGCGCACGAAACGTTTGTACTCGGCAGGGTCGGTATCGTCGCCGATAGACGTTTTGGTGCTTTCGAGTTCGGGCAGTCCGACAGATTTCGGCGTATCGCGCAGGAACGTGAACAGTCCTATCGCACCGGCAAGCGCGATGAGAGCCGGCAGCCAGAAGCACCACTGCCATGCACCGGCATTGGTCGTCAGCGAAACAATACTTTGAATCGCCTTCGCCTGCGCTTGCGGCATCCCCGTTTCGGCGGCTATACGCTCCGGGGTAATCGACTTGTCGGCGGCAACGAGATTCTTCACGGTCATATAGTTCGCATGGTCGAACGTGAATGCCTGCCGTTCGAAAGAGCCCGACTTGTAATTCGGCTTGTAGACATAATCGACGTATGCGACAGTCTTGCCGCCTTCATCGACGATTTCGACATCGGTAACCTTGGCTATACGGATATTCGATTTCTTGACATCATCCTTGAAATTGGCGGACAGATAGTTGCGCGTCATCTTCCCGACGGCGTCGCTGTCCGCGCTCAAATCGCTTCCCATGTTGCCCATGATGAAACCGCAAAGGATTGCGAGCAGACCCGCACCAATCGAGTGCGAGGTGTTCCATATCGACATTTTGGTCGCGAGTTCGTGCGGCGGAATCCAGTGCGAAAGCAGACGTGCGCACGGCGGGAAGCCGCTGCCCTGAAATATGTTGTTCAGCACCAGCAGCACTCCGAATGCGACGACGAGCGAATGCGGGGCGACGCCGATTTCGATGCCGAGAATCCGCGGCACGAATCCGAAAGCGAGGCTCGCCATTACGCACAGCAGCAAACCCAGCGACATGTGGTAGCGGGCATTCATGCGGTCGGCTATCAAGCCGTTTGCAAAGCGCGAGAATCCGTAAACCAAACCGACAATCGAAAGAATTATACCGAAACTCGTATTCGAGATTCCGTATTCGGCGGCAAGACCCGGCATTGCGAACGAAAAGTTCTTGCGCACGAAATAGAACAGCGCGTAACCGAGCATCGTAACGATAATCGTGCGCCATTGCCAATATTTGAATTTTGAAGTTTGTTCAGCAGTCATGGTCGATAGTTTTAGTCCGTTATTTATGCGCCTCGGCAATCAGTTCGCCGAGAACCTCTATACTGTCGCAAATCAAATGCGGCTGTTTCGGTGCGGCATCAGCCACTTCGAGCGTCGTCTCGCCCGAGAGGACGAGAACGCCGAACGCATCGGCGTTGTGAGCCATTTCGATGTCGGTGTAAATGCGGTCGCCGACCATCGCTATCTCATCGGATTTCAGCCCGTAGCGGTTCACTATGCCCGACAGCATGTTAGGGTCGGGCTTGCCGAGGGTAATGTCGGGATGACGTCCGGTGGCATGGGCAAGGCAGGCGCAAATCGAACCGCAATCGACCAGCACGACCTTCTGGTCGGTCGGGCATACGCGGTCGGGATTGGTCGCGATATAAGGCACGCCCTGCGAAATCCACCACGCGGCACGGCACAGACGACTGTAAACGAGCGACATGTCGAATGCAGCGACGATTATGTCCGGGACATCGGCAGGGTCGTCGGCAGTCGAAACGAAGCCCGCTTTCTCGAACTCCGAAATCATCGACGGCGTGCCGAGCAGAAACAGACGCTTCGCCTGCGGATAGTTGGTCTTGATATAATCTATCGTGGCGAGTGCCGTGGTGTACATCTCCTCTTCGGTCGCGGCGATGCCCATATTTTCGAGTTTGTGGAGATAGTCGGCGATACATTTCGACGGATTGTTGGTGAGGAACGAATAATTCACGCCCAAACTCTTCAATCCCGCAAGAAACGGTTTGGTAAACGGGAACAGCGACATTCCCATATAAATCGTTCCGTCCATATCGAGCGCGACATGCCTGATTTTGCTCAGCCGGGACATAAGTTCATCGTGCGAATATATCGAACGATACTTGTGAAATTCTGACATAATACGATTTTATAGTGTTAGTAAATTTTTCGTTTTCCGGATATACGCTTTTTAAGTGTAAAATTAGCAATATTTTTTCGTTTTGCAAAATATCGGCTGAATATCCATCCCCTACGAGCCGCAATCGGAAAGCAAAAGGGCGCAAAAGGAAAACAGCGGAGCATGTACCGAGCAGGAGCGAATCCGTATTCCCGGAATCGAAAATATTTCATACCTTTGTACTCGGAGGTTTTGCGAATCTCCGGAACATATATAATAAAAGGCGTTACTTTTTTTCGGGAATCTGAAACTTCGACACTTTCAACTCTCCCCGAGGAACAAAGTTTGACGTCCGCGTCCGTTTATGGCGCGGGCTTCATTCCTGTATTCGGGGAGAAAGGTAGTCGAAGACCTCGGATTCCGATACGGGAGCAGAGTCCGCGTTTTTATTTACACTACACTGTATCAAACAAATAAACGGAGGATGAAGAGACATATCGGCTTATCCATAAGAAACGAACTGAAACGGCAGGAGCGCAGCGTCAGTTGGTTTGCAAGACATCTGTCGTGCGACAGATCGAATGTCTACCGCATATTCAGCAAAGACAGCATCGACACTACGGTATTGAAACGAATCTGCAAGATTCTCGACCACGATTTCTTCGCCGACATTTCGGAAGAACTGTCCGGCACTAAGACGCCAAACGAATAGACTTATATCTGCATAACATGCAACACTTTCGTTGCGGATTCCGCAACACTCGTTTCGAATGATATTCGATAAACACAAGTACATTTGCATAAATTTTATTAATCATTTAAAACTCTATTTTATGAAGTACTTAAAGTATTTATTGACAGTATTGTGTATCGCTATCGCTCCGATTATGACGAGTTGCGACAAAAACGACAATGATGACCAGCCGGGGACTGTTTCCATTATCGGCAGTTGGCAGCAAATAAATAATGCCGGGACAGTAATTACACTGGTATTCAACAAAGACACGACCGGCACTGTTACTTTTAAGTACGAAAACGGAGATTCGACAATCGAGAACTTCTCATACTCTTACGTAGAAGACAGCGGAGAAAAATGGATAACCGTTATCGATTCGTCGCTCGAAGGAGAATACGATGTTGTTCTTACCGCAACGAAATTGCGTTTGGAATTTTACGAAAACGGGAATCGCATATATTTTGAATTCGAGCGCATATAATCAGATTCGAGGCGCAATGAAATTTATTGGCTATGCGGCAAACGCATAGCCTTTTTTGTGCGACGACGTAATGTTCCGTCCCAAAACGACATTAACGCAAATGTCTAACAATAATCACCGAAAAAAACGACACAACCGAAATATGCTCCAGCCTAAGCGGCATGCCGTTTCGGCTCAAACTTAACATCCTTATGGCAGCCTTCGGCTGCCGACCTTATCGACCTTAACGCAGCCGATAAATCGGCTGCGCAACCTTAAAGACCTTATCCCGCCGCTGCCGCTCACGAAAAAAGCAGATGCCGAAGCATCTGCTTTCTGTTTCAAAAATTGTTTCGGAGTGAGGAATTTCAAGGCTCGCGAAGATTTTTAATGCGGAGCATACTTGCGTATGTGAGCAATTAAAAATCGAGCACAACGCGGAAATTACCGTTCCGAACAATTTTTGTCTTACATTTTCTTACCGACATTAGTCTTCTTCGCAACCTTCGGCGCAGCAGCCTTGACATTCGCAGCCTTGGTCGCTCTCGGAGCGGCTGTCTTCTTTGCCTCGACAACGGTTGCATCCTCCACTGCGTCGGTGCTCTTCTTGGCACGCGAACGACGAGTTTTCGGTTTTGCCTCCGCAGCCGCAGCAGGAGCGACGCCGAGAGTGTAAGTTTCGTTGAAGTCTACGAATTCGATGATGCACATGTCGGCACCGTCGCCCAAACGGAAGCCCGTTTTGAGAATACGGGTGTAGCCGCCCGGACGCTCTGCTATTTTAGGAGCGATCGTACGGAACAGTTCCGTAACAGCCTCTTTCTGTTTGAGGTACGAAAATACCATACGGCGCGAATGAGTGGTATCCTCTTTCGAGCGCGTTACGAGCGGCTCGACGAACTGCTGTACCGCTTTCGCTTTCGCAACGGTGGTTTCGATACGCTTGTGAAGAATCAGCGACGACGCCATGTTCGACATCAAAGCCTTGCGGTGTCCAGCCTGTCTTCCGAGGTGATTGAAATTCTTATTGTGTCTCATAATTAGTCTTTATCAAGTTTGTACATAGATACATCCATTCCGAATTTCAGTTCGAGCGATGCCAACAGAGCATCCAACTCCGTAAGCGATTTCTTTCCGAAATTGCGGAATTTCAGGAGGTCGTTGCGATTGAGTTTCACCAAATCGCCGACAGTTTCGACATCGGCGGCTTTCAGGCAGTTGAGCGCGCGAACGCTCAAATCCTTGTCCACCAGTTTGGTCTTCAACAGTTGGCGCATGTGCAACTCCGGTTCGTTGAGGTCGTTTTCGGTATTGCCGTCGTCGAGATTGATGGTCATCTTCTCGTCGGAGAACAACATGAAATGCTGAATCAAAATACGTGCGGCCTCTTTCAGCGCATCCTTCGGCTTTATCGAGCCGTCGGTCGTAATCTCGATATTCAGTTTTTCATAGTCGGTCTTCTGCTCGACACGATAGTTCTCTATCGAATACTTTACGTTCTTGATAGGAGTATGAATCGAGTCGATCGGAAGAGTTCCGAAATCGCAATTCTCCGGAGTGTTCTCCTCGGCAGGCACGTATCCGCGACCCTTACCGATAGTAATGGTCATCTGCATTTTCGTACCCGGCGCGAGATGACAAATCACCAAGTCCGGATTGAGCACCTTGAACGACGCGAGGAAGTTCGAGATATACCCAGCCGTGAGTTCCGTAACACCTGCAACGTTGATGGAAGCCTTCTCGGCATCCTGATTTTCTACGGTACGAATGAAGCGGATTTGTTTGAGTTTCAGAACGATGTCGATCATCCCCTCCATCACGCCCGGAATAGCGGCAAACTCGTGGTCAACTCCGGCAACCTTCACCGTCGTAATTGCATATCCCTCCAACGAAGAGAGCAGAATACGGCGCAAAGCATTACCTATGGTCATGCCGAAACCGGGCTCCAGCGGACGGAATTCAAACCTGCCGAATGAAGCGTTGGATTCGAGTACAATGACCTTTTCGGGTCTTTGAAACGCTAATATTGCCATAAATTTATGTTGTGTTATTAATTACTACTTGGAGTACAACTCGACGATTAACTGCTCCTTGATGTTCTCAGGAATCTCCTCGCGCTCCGGTTTTTGGAGGAACTTGCCGCTCATCGCCGCGCCATCCCACTCCAACCATGCATAACGGCTGTGGTTCGCGCCGACGAGAGAGTCGGTGATAACCTCCAAAGACTTCGACTTCTCGCGAACCGATACCACATCGCCGACTTTGAGCGAATACGACGGAATGTTCACTACATTGCCGTTCACGCAAATATGACGGTGGGACACCAACTGGCGGGCAGCCGCACGGGTAGGCGCGATTCCGAGACGGAACACGACATTGTCGAGACGGCATTCAAGCAGTTTCAGCAGGTTTTCACCCGTAATACCGCCCATACGCGCAGCCTGCTCGTAGGTGCGGGAGAACTGCTTCTCCAAAAGCCCGTAGGTATACTTCGCCTTCTGCTTCTCGGAAAGTTGGACGCCGTACTCGGAAACCTTTTTACGCTTGCGCGCAAGACCGTGCTGTCCCGGTGGAACATTGCGCTTATCGAGAGCCTTGTCCGCACCATAAATAGCCTCGCCGAATCTTCTGGCGATTTTCGTTTTTGGTCCTATATATTTTCCCATTGTATTAACTGTTTAATCTTTGATTTGTAAATTAAGTCGTTGCTGCACCTGTTCGTCCGGCGGAATTATACGCGGCGACGGTTAGGAGCACGGCAACCGTTATGCGGCAACGGAGTTACGTCGATAATCTCGGTAACCTCGATTCCTGCGCCGTGGATAGTACGAACCGCACTCTCACGACCCTGACCCGGACCTTTCACATAAACCTTAACCTTACGCAATCCCATATCGTAAGCAACCTTGGCGCAATCTGCCGCTGCGGTCTGCGCTGCATACGGAGTGTTCTTTTTAGAACCGCGGAATCCCATCTTGCCCGCCGAAGACCAACTGATTACCTCGCCGACCTCATTGGTGATGGTTACGATAACGTTATTGAAAGTCGAATGTACGAATGCCATACCGGCATTGCCGACCTTGACAACCTTCTTCTTAACTGTTCCTGTTTTCTTTGCCATAACTCTCCAATATTACTTAGTTGCCTTTTTCTTGTTTGCGACCGTCTTCTTCTTTCCCTTGCGGGTGCGGGCATTGTTCTTGGTGCTCTGACCGCGAACCGGAAGACCCAGACGATGCCGGATGCCGCGATAGCAGCCGATATCCATCAAACGTTTGATATTCAACTGAACGATGGAACGGCATTCTCCCTCTACCTTGATGCCCATTTCGGCAATGGCAGAACGGATTGCGCCGACCTGCTCGTCGTTCCACTCCTCGACTTTGGTATCGTAACTGATGCCGCACTTGTCGAGAATCTTCTGAGCCGTGCTGCGACCTATACCGTAAATGTAGGTCAAGCCGATCTCGCCTCTCTTATTTTTTGGTAAATCTACACCGACTATACGTGCCATAAATTTTCTTTTTCTTTAATTTTAATCGTTCAATTTTACCCTTGGCGCATTTTGAATTTAGGATTCTTCTTGCAAATCACATAGAGTTTGCCCTTGCGTTTCACAATTTTGCAATCCTCGCTTCTTTTCTTGATTGATGCTTTTACTTTCATAATTTTCAAGCAATCTTTTGTTATTTGTACCTGAAGGATATACGACCCTTACTCAAATCGTAAGGTGTCATCTCCACTTTTACTTTATCTCCCGGAAGGATTTTGATGTAGTGCATGCGCATCTTTCCGGAGATATGCGCGGTAATCACATGACCGTTGTCGAGTTCGACGCGGAACATCGCATTGGACAACGCTTCGATGATCGTACCGTCGCGTTCGATAGCAGTTTGTTTTGCCATAGAGTCTTTCGCTTTCGTTAATGAAGTGAATTTTCGATTATACCGAAATCCGTCAATACATCCGGACCGTTCTTGCGAATCGCTACGGCGAACTCGAAGTGCGCCGCCGGCTTGCGGTCGCGAGTGCGAACCGTCCAACCGTCGCGTTCGAAAACGACTGCCCGGCTTCCCATCGTAATCATCGGTTCTATGCAGATGACCATGCCCTCTTTGAGGAGCGGTCCCCTGCCGCGCGAACCGTAATTCGGAACACCCGGGGCTTCGTGCATTTTTCGACCCAGTCCGTGTCCTTCCAATTCGCGCACTACGCCGTAACCGAAACTTTCGACGTAGTCCTGCACGGCAGCCGAAATATCGCCTACGCGATTTCCCGCTTTCGCCTGTGCGGTACCTCTATAAAGAGCATCTTTGGTTACGTCCAGAAGTTTGCGGACTTCGTCCGAAACCTCTCCCACGGCAAACGTATATGCCGAATCGCCATTGAACCCCTTCATAAACGTACATAAATCGACCGATACTATATCGCCCTCCTTTATTACGATTTTGTCCGACGGGATACCGTGAACCACCTGCTCATTGACCGAAATACAGGTCGCGGCAGGATAGCCCTCATATCCGAGACAAGAGGGAATTGCGCCGTGAGAACGGATAAAATCTTCCGCGATTTTGTCCAACTCTTTGGTCGTAACGCCCGGTTCGATGTGGCGACCCACTTCGGCGAGCGTCTCGCTCACGAGGATATTGTTCTCCCGGAGCAACTCTATCTCTTCGTCCGTTTTCAGATATATCATATTCGGCTCTCGCTAAGCATTTAATGGCGACCCTGAATGCGTCCCGTCTTCATCAGACCGTCGTAATGACGATTCAGGAGATGGCTCTCTATCTGCTGCAGAGTGTCGAGTATCACACCTACCATAATCAGCAGCGACGTACCTCCGTAGAAATACGCGAAAGCCTGCTGAACGCCGAGCAATTTCATCGCGAGTGCCGGAAGAATCGACACGACAGCGAGGAAAATCGAACCCGGGAGAGTGATTCTCGTCATAATGTTGTCGATATAGGAAACGGTAGCCTTGCCGGGTTTTACGCCCGGGATAAAACCGCCGTTGCGCTTCATATCGTCAGCCATTTGTTGAGGATTGATGATAATCGCCGTATAGAAATAGGTGAAAGCGATTACCAGCACCGCAAGCGTAAGGTTGTACCACACACCCGTCATGTCGGTGAATGCGCCGGCGAATTTAGGTGCTATATTGACAAAAAGCATCGGGATGAACATCAGTGCCTGTGCGAAAATGATCGGCATCACGTTCGCCGCATTCATCTTCAACGGGATATACTGACGCACACCTCCGTACTGCTTGTTGCCGATAATACGCTTTGCGTACTGCACAGGCACTTTGCGCACTGCCTGCACGACTGCGATGGTTGCCATAAATACCAGAAAGAGCAGCACGAGTTCGAGAATTACCATAATCAGCGAACCGGTCGAGGTGTTGAGTCTCGCACTGAATTCGGCAAGCAGGGCATGAGGCAGACGGGCGACGATACCTATCATGATGATAAGCGAAACGCCGTTGCCGATACCCTTGTCGGTAATCTTCTCGCCGAGCCACATGATGAACATCGTACCGGCAATCAGAATCACGGTCGCGTAGAGGGTAAATCCGAACGAATTACCGTACACGAATGATTGAGGCACCTGGTGGTACAGGTTGGCCACGTAAGTCGGACCTTGGAGCAGAAGCACTCCTATGGTCAGCAGACGTGTCCACTGGTTCATCTTGCGGCGACCGCTCTCGCCCTCTTTCATCAACTTCTGCACGGCAGGAACCATCATGCCGAGCAACTGAATGATAATCGAGGCGGTAATGTACGGCATAACTCCGAGCGCGAAAATCGCAGCGTTGGCGAATGCACCGCCAGAGAATACGTTGAGCAAGCCCAAAAGGCTGTTGCTGTCCATCTGGTTCGCCAAAGCCGAACCCTCGCCCAAAAGGTTGGGGTTGATTCCCGGAATTACCACATAACAACCCAAACGATATATCAGAATCAGGAGAGCGGTGTAACCGATACGGCGGCGCAGATCCTCGATTTTGAATATATTTTTGAGCGTTTCCACAAGTTTCTTGTTGGTAGCCAGCAAGGCGATAATCACCAGTACCAGAATTCCAACATAAAGATAACTTTTCATAAATTTAGGTTTTAGCCTGTTTTACAATTTGACTACACTTCCGCCGGCAGCAGCGATTGCGGCCTCCGCGCTCTTCGAAAAAGCGTGGGCGGTAACCGTCAGTGCCTTGGTGAGAGTGCCGTTACCGAGAATCTTCACTTTGTCGTTGCCCGAAACGAAGCCGGCAGCAATCAGAGTGTCGATATTTATCTCCGCAACGCTGTTTTTCGAAGCGAGTTCTTCGAGCGTCGAGAGATTGATAGGCTTAAACTCTACTCTTTTCAGGTTGGTGAAACCGAATTTCGGAAGACGGCGTTGAAGCGGCATCTGACCGCCCTCGAAGCCCAACTTGCGCGAATAACCGGAACGCGATTGCGCTCCCTTGCTTCCGCGGGTGGAGTATCCTCCGTGTCCCGAACCTGCACCGCGGCCGATACGCTTGTCGTGATGTGTCGAACCCTTTGCGGGTTTAAGATTATTGAGTTCCATCTGCTATTCCTCCTTGTTTGTCTTTGTTTCTTTATTTTCAGGAGCAGCCTCCGCAGCCGCTTTTGCAGCCTTCGGAGCACTCTTTTTCGCGGCTTTGTCAGCAACGGTTTCGACCTTCACGAGGTGGTTCACGCGCTCCAACATGCCTTTGATTATAGCCGAATCGCTGTGAGTTACAGTCTGATTGATTTTATGCAGCCCCAGAGCATCGAGATTCTTGCACTGCTGTGCGGTAGCACCGATGCGGCTCTTCACTTGCGTTATTTTCAATGTTGCCATAGTTCTTCACAAATTAACCGTTAAACACCTGATTCATGGAAATTCCGCGAACCTTGGCAACGCTGTAAGCATCGCGCAACTCGCAAAGCGCACCTACGGTAGCCTTAACGAGGTTGTGCGGGTTGGACGAGCCTTTGCTCTTCGCCAGCACGTTCTTCACGCCGACCGACTCCAACACGGCACGCATCGCACCGCCGGCGATGATACCCGTACCGGGAGCGGCAGGACGAATCATTACCAGCGAGCCGCCGAAACGCATCTCCTGTTTGTGCGGAATCGTTCCGTTGATAACCGGAACTTTTACCAGATTCTTCTTTGCATCCTCAACTCCCTTTGCGATGGCCGAAGTAACTTCCGATGCCTTGCCCAGACCGTAGCCTACCACACCGTTTTCGTTACCAACAACGACAATTGCAGAGAAACTGAATGTGCGACCGCCCTTCGTTACTTTGGTAACGCGGTTGATGCTCACGAGTCTGTCTTTCAACTCGAGGTCGCTTGTACGTACTTTCTTTACATTCGTATTTGCCATATCGCATTAGAATTTAAGACCACCCTCGCGGGCAGCATCTGCCAACATTTTTACTCTTCCGTGATAGAGATAGCCGTTACGGTCGAACGATACCGTCGAGATACCCTTCTCGGCTGCGCGCTTGGCAGCCAACTGACCTACCATTGCAGCAATCTCAATCTTATTCTTTCCCGCGGTCTCCGCAGCAATATCCAGCGACGAGGCAGTTGCCAGTGTTACTCCGGCGAGATCGTCGATAAACTGCACGTAGATTTGCTTGTTGCTACGGAATACGGTCATACGAGGACGTTCAGATGTTCCGCTTACAATCTTGCGGATACGCATCTTGATTCTCTCTCTTCTTTCAATCTTATTCAATGACATAACTTATTCCTCCTTTACTATTTAGCATTTGCAGACTTACCTGCCTTACGACGTATCTGCTCGCCTACGAACTTGATACCCTTGCCCTTGTACGGTTCAGGCTTGCGCAGCGAACGGATTTTTGCTGCAACCTGTCCTACAAGTTGCTTGTCCGCGCTTTTGAGCGTAACGATAGGATTTCCCTTCTTTTCGGTTACTGCGGTCGCAGTAATCTCCTTCGGGAGTTTGAGATATGTATCGTGCGAGTAGCCGAGGCTCATTTCGAGGACATCGCCCTTGACTTCCGCCTTGAAACCCACGCCGACCAGTTCCTGTTTGATTTCGTAGCCTTTCGACACACCGATCACCATATTGTTGATCAGCGCGCGGTAGAGACCGTGCAGCGAACGATGGCGCGGCTGATTAGTAGGGCGCGCGACGATAACTGCTGGCAACTCCTTACCGCTCTCTTTGCAAGTAGTAGTACCGACCTCAACAGTAATATCCGAGTCTACTTTCTGACTCAGTGTCCCAAGTGGCCCTTTCACGCTTACCGTGTTGTCCGGAGCGACCTTTACTTCGACGCCGGCAGGTAAGATTACAGGTAATTTACCAATTCTTGACATTTTGTTCGAGTGTTTTGAAAATTAATAAATGTAGCACAATACCTCGCCGCCGACATTTTCCTTGCAGGCCTGTGCGCCTGTCATGATGCCTTTTGAGGTCGATACGATTGCGATGCCCAGTCCGTTGAGTACGCGCGGCATATCGGCTACCGACGAGTACTGGCGCAAACCCGGACGCGATACGCGTTTCAAATCCTTGATGGCGTTGGTCTTGGTTGCGGCGTCCCATTTGAGCGCAATCTTGATGGTCGGATGACCTTTCTCATCCTTGTCGAACTTGTAAGCAAGGATATAACCCTGCTCGTAGAGAATTTTAGTGATGGCTTCTTTAATTTTTGAGCCAGGAGCTTCAACCACTTTATGGTTGGCTTTCACTGCGTTTCTAATTCTCGTCAGAAAATCCGCTATTGGATCTGTCATGGTTGTAAAAGAATTAAAAGTTAAAAATTAAAAATTTGTCGTTTATTTTTCGCTTTCATCGTCCGTCGGTCGTCTCCCGTTCATCGGATTAAGGTTTCCAAGGTTCCGAAATGGGTTTAGGACTCAAATCCGAAGTATTCCTTCCTCCTGCTCCGCATCCGTCCTCTGTTGTCGGTTTCCCTTTCTCTCCTCTTTCTCTCTCCTCTTTCTCTCCCCCGACTCTCCCTTTTCTCTCCACTTTCTCCGCTCCCCGTATTCCTTTCATCCGCTGCCCGAAGATTGCCCCGGCGATTTACAGCATTTTTTCGTTTTTCATCACCCGTTGCAGGGATTTCGCAACACATAATCGCGCATTTCACCCTGCGACGCGCGCAAAGATAGTGATTTTTCGGCAATTAATTTACTGTAATTAGCCAAAAATCACATCTTTTTTGCATCGATTTCGTATATTGGAACCGTTTCGCCCCTGTTTGCAGTCCCGATTCAGTCCGTTTCAGGTTTCACGGCTGCGGCTACTGCATCCGCACGGCAGTGCCGTACAACGCGAAAATCGCAGATTCAGACCGAAAAATCGACAACCGAAAACGGTTTTGCGAATATGTTCCCATATCCGAAATCGACCGAACAACGGGAGCAAATCCGCAAAAACGGAGATGCTCCACGTCGGTCTATGATTACCAACTTGCCTTCTTAACGCCCGGGATAAGTCCGGCAGAAGCCATCTCACGGAACTGAATACGGCTGATTCCGAACTGACGCATATATCCCTTAGGACGACCGGTAAGTTTGCAGCGGTTGTGCTGACGAATCGGATTCGAGTTGCGAGGCAACTTCGAGAGGGCTATCCAAGCCTCCTCGTGGTCGATTTCGCCGGCTTTGAGAGCCGCAGCGATCTCCTCACGCTTGTGAGCGTAACGGGCAGCAAGTTTCTCGCGTTTTACCTCGCGAGCCTTCATTGATTCTTTTGCCATAGCCTATTGGTTCTTTTTAGCGTTCTTGAAAGGCAGTCCGAACTCGCGGAGAAGAGCGTATGCCTCCTCGTCGGTCGGAGCCGATGTTACGAAAGTAATCTCCATGCCGAAGATTTTGGTAATCTTGTCGATGTCGATTTCAGGGAAGATAATCTGCTCGGTGATGCCGAGAGTATAGTTGCCCTGACCGTCGAACTTGTCGTTGATACCCTTGAAATCGCGGATACGAGGCAGTGCGACTGCGATGAGACGCTCCAAGAACTCGTACATGCGGTTCTGACGAAGGGTTACACGAACGCCGATAGGCATGCCCTTACGGAGTTTGAAGTTCGAAATATCCTTTCGCGACTTGGTCTGAACGGCTTTCTGTCCTGTTATCTGGGTGAGTTCGGCTTGTGCCACGTCGATGAGTTTCTTGTCGGCGACAGCCTGTCCCATACCCTGATTGATAACTATCTTTTCGAGTTTGGGACACTGCATAATGCTTTTGTATCCGAACTCTTTCATAAGGGCAGGAACAATCTGCTCCTTATACTGCGTTTTGAGTGATGGTACGTATGCCATTATTTGATCTCCTCCCCTGATTTTTTAGCGTAACGAACTAATTTGCCTTCTGCCGTCGCCTTGCGTCCGATGCGGGTAGGTTTGCCGCTCTTCGGATCGAGCAACTGCAAGTTGGAGATGTGTATCGGCGCTTCCTGCTCGACGATACCCCCCTGAGGATTCTTCGCATTCGGTTTGGTCGCCTTCTTGACGATATTCACGCCCTCGACGATTGCACGCGATTTCGACACCTCGACTTTCAGGACTTTGCCCTGCTGACCTTTGTTGTCGCCCGCGATGACGCAAACCGTATCCCCTTTCTTAATATGTAATTTCACTGACATATCTGTAACTCTTTTTTATTATTACAATACTTCGGGTGCAAGGGAGATAATCTTCATGTACTGGTCGCGCAACTCTCGTGCGACAGGACCGAATATACGGGTTCCCCGCATTTCACCCTGATTGTTGAGAAGGACTACGGCATTGTCGTCGAAACGAATATACGAACCGTTGGCACGCCTGATCTCCTTGGTTGTTCTCACTACGACCGCTTTCGATACGGCTCCCTTCTTGACGTCGCCCGAAGGGGATGCGCTCTTGACGGCCACCACGATTTTATCACCGATCGATGCGTAGCGGCGTTTCGTTCCGCCCAGCACCCGAATGCAAAGAACCTCCTTCGCACCGCTGTTATCGGCTACTACGAGTCTGCTTTCTTGTTGTATCATAACTACTTCGCTCTTTCAATGATTTGTACTAATCTCCAACGCTTCGTCTTGCTCAACGGGCGGGTCTCCATAATGCGTACGGTATCGCCCTCATTGACGGTCTCGTCCAGACACTCCGCCACGAACTTCGTGGTTTTGTTCACGAACTTACCGTAAATAGGATGCTTCACCTTACGAGCGACAGCCACCACGATGGTCTTCTCCATCTTGTTGCTGACAACGGCTCCGATACGCTCTTTTCTAAGATTTCTTTCCATAATCGTTTCTTACTTTTGGCGCAGAATCGTCAGCATGCGAGCTATATCTCTGCGGGTTTTCTTAATAATCGAAGGATTTTCGACCGGGGATACGGCGTGTTGTACCTTCATCGAAGCGAGATTCGCTTTCTCGGCAGCGATGCGGTCCGTCAAATCCTGAACTGACATGTCTTTAATTTCAGCAGTTTTCATATCTCTGATCCTCCTTTTTTACAATAATGACGTCTCGTCGTAGTCGCGACGTACGATGAACTTGGTTGTAATAGGCAGTTTCTGCGCGCCCAAACGAAGTGCCTCCTGAGCGATTGCCAACGGCACTCCCTCTGCCTCGAAGAGAATACGTCCGGGAGTAACAGGCGCAACGAATCCTTCCGGATTACCTTTACCTTTACCCATACGCACCTCGGCAGGTTTCTTCGTAATAGGTTTGTCAGGGAAGATGCGGATCCATATCTGACCCTCACGCTTCATATAACGCGTAATTGCCTGACGCGCTGCCTCGATCTGGCGTCCCGTAATCCACGAGGATTCGAGAGCCTTTATGCCGAACGAACCGTATGCAAGTTGGTTACCTCTCTGAGCAACACCCTTCATACGACCCTTCTGCATTCTTCTGAATTTGGTCTTTTTTGGCTGTAACATAACTGTTTCTTGCTTTTAGAAGGTACTACTTGTTGTTATTGCGTCTTTTCTTCGGCGCACCGCCCTTGCGCGGACCGCCGTGCTGCGAAGGACGCTGCTGCTGCGAAGCCGCACCGGCGAACTCGAACAGATCGCGCTTGCCGTAAACGGTGCCGTGGCAGATCCACGTCTTGATTCCGAGGATTCCGACCTTGGTCAAAGCCTCTGCGAGGCAGTAGTCCACGTCGGCACGGAACGTGTGCAACGGAATACGTCCCTCCTTGATGGTTTCGGAACGGGCCATTTCGGCTCCGCCCACACGACCGGAGATTTGAACCTTGATACCCTCGGCTCCCATACGCATCGTCGATGCGATAGCGGTTTTGATTGCGCGGCGATACGAAACGCGACCTTCGAGTTGGCGGGCGATGGTTTGAGCGACGATGGTCGCATCCACCTCCGGACGTTTAACCTCGAAAATATTGATTTGTACCTCTTTGCCGGTGAGTTTCTTCAACTCCTCCTTCAATTTGTCTACTTCCGATCCGCCTTTGCCGATGATGATGCCCGGACGAGCGGTCGAAATGGTTACCGTAACGAGTTTCAGCGTGCGCTCGATGATGATTTTCGAGATGCTCGCTTTCGCCAAACGGACGTTCAGATATTTACGAATCTTTGCGTCTTCGACCAATTTCTCTGAGAAATCCTTGCCACCGAACCAGTTGGAGTCCCAACCTTTGATGATGCCCAGACGATTTGCTACTGGATTAACTTTCTGTCCCATTTGTCTACTTGTTTTCTTCGGTTACCAATTTGTCAACTACAATCGTAACGTGGTTCGAACGCTTGCGGATACGGTGCGCACGACCTTGCGGCGCAGCCTGAATGCGTTTGAGCATTCGTCCGCCATCGACCATAACCTCCTTGACGCAGAGGGTTACGTCTTCCAGACGCTCGTTCTCGTTCTTGGTCTCCCAGTTGGCGATAGCCGACTTCAAGAGTTTCTCCATTCTGATAGATGCCTCCTTCTTCGAGTAGCGAAGGATACCCAGTGCCTTATTGATTTCCACGCCTCGGATGATGTCTGCTACCAGACGCATCTTGCGGGGGGAAGTCGGGCAATCGCGCATGATGGCGATGGCCTTCTGCTTCTTTTCAGCCTTTAATTTCTCGGCTCTTATTGCTTTTCTTGAACCCATTGTCTACCTATTTTTTCTTGTTACCTGCATGACCACGGAAATTGCGGGTAGGGGCGAACTCGCCGAGTTTGTGTCCCACCATATTCTCTGTTACATAAACCGGAATGAACTTGTTTCCGTTGTGGACAGCAATCGTCTGACCAACGAAGTCAGGCGAAATCATACTTGCTCGCGACCATGTCTTGATTACAGACTTCTTATTGCCCTCTGCCTGTGCAACGACTTTCGCTTCGAGTTTCGGGTCAATGAATGGTCCTTTTTTTAATGAACGGCTCATTATGTACTCTTTTTAATTATTTTTTCTTTCTTGAAATAATAAACTTGGCTGACGTCTTTTTAGGGTTACGAGTCTTATAGCCCTTAGCCAACAAGCCCTTGCGCGAACGAGGATGACCTCCGGACGCACGTCCTTCACCACCACCCATCGGGTGATCTACCGGGTTCATTACGACACCGCGGTTGCGTGGACGGCGGCCGAGCCAGCGTTCGCGACCTGCTTTGCCCGAACTTTCGAGGCTGTGGTCGAGATTCGACACGACGCCTACGGTCGCACGGCAGGTTACGAGTATCATACGAGTCTCACCGGATGGCAACTTGATGACGGCGAATTTGCCCTCACGTGCCAAAAGTTGAGCATACGAACCGGCAGAACGAGCCATTGCCGCGCCCTGTCCGGGATAGAGTTCAATATTGTGAATGAGAGTTCCGAGCGGAATCTCGCCGAGCGGAAGCGAATTGCCGACTTCCGGAGCGATGCCCGAACCGCTGATGACGGTCTGACCCACTTTCAGTCCGTTAGGGGCGATGATATAACTCTTTTCGCCGTCGGCGTACACGATAAGTGCGATGCGTGCCGTACGGTTAGGGTCGTATTCGATTGTCTTTACAGTCGCGGCGATGCCATCCTTGGCGCGCTTGAAATCGACCAGACGATACATCTGCTTGTGTCCGCCGCCGATATAGCGTACGGTCATCTTGCCCGAGTTGTTGCGTCCGCCCGTGCTTTTCTTAACACTCAGCAACGATTTCTCCGGTTTGTTCGTCGTAATTTCGTCGAACGTACCGATAATCTTATGTCTTGTGCCGGGAGTTACCGGCTTAAACTTTCTTACTGCCATCTCCGTTAGATATTACTGTAAAAATCTATCTTATCTCCATCCTTCAAGGTTACGATAGCCTTCTTGAAGTTATTAGCACGACCTTCGAGCAAACCGGCCTTGGTGTAGCGGCTCTTCTGTTTGCCCATGTAGTTGATGGTATTGACGTCGGTAACGACGACATTGTACATCTGTTCTACGGCATTGCGAATCTGCAACTTGTTAGCCCGTACATCAACGATGAAACCGTAGCGATTCAACTTTTCGCCCTGAATCGTCATCTTTTCGGTCAAAATAGGCTTAATGATAATTTCCATCTTTCCTTCGTTTTTAAGCTAACATTACATTCAACATATTTTCTGCACCCTCTACCATCACCAAAGCCGATGCGTTCATAATCTCGTATGTGTTGAGATTCGATGCGAGTATCGCCTTTACCGACGGAATGTTGCGGCAGGAGAGTTGAAGGTTCACGTTCGATTCCGGCAGAACGAGGAGCACCTTCTTGTCCGCTACTTTGAGAGCATTTGCCAAAGCCACTACGCTCTTGGTTTTGGGAGCGTCGAGATTGATGCCTTCGACAATGGTGATTGCATTGGCGCGTGCCTTGTAAGTCAATGCGCTGCGACGAGCCAGTCTCTTCAATTTCTTGTTGAGTTTGAAACTGTAATCGCGAGGCACCGGACCGAAGACGCGACCGCCGCCCGGGAACAACGGACTCTTGATGCTTCCGCAACGAGCGCCGCCCGTACCCTTTTGTCTTTTCAACTTGCGAGTCGAACCTGCGACTTCGTTGCGCTGCTTCGACTTGTGAGTTCCCTGACGCTGATCAGCCAAATACTGTTTCACGTCGAGGTAGATAGCGTGGTCATTAGCCTCCACGCCGAAAACTGCATCCGAAAGGACTACCTTACGACCAGTTTCTTGTCCCTGTGCGTTCAATACTGCTAATTCCATACTACTTCTCAATCGTTAAATAAGAACCTTTTGCACCCGGAATCGAACCCTTCACGAGGATGAGGTTGTTCTCCGGAATAACTTTTAATACTTTAAGGTTAAGAACCTTAACCTGCTCGCCGCCCATTTGTCCCGGCAAACGCTTACCTTTGAAGACGCGCGACGGATAGGATGATGCACCGAGGGAACCCGGTTTGCGCTGACGGTTGTGCTGACCGTGAGTCTGACCGCCGACACCGCCGAAGCCATGACGCTTCACAACACCCTGAAAGCCTTTACCCTTGGATATCCCCGTTACGTCTACCCAGTCTTCTTCGTTGAAGAGGTCTACGGTGAGGGTGTCGCCAAGGTTCACTTCCGGCATGCCCTTGAATTCAGCCATTTTGCGTTTAGGGGTCGTGCCCGCTTTCTTGAAGTGGCCTAACAAACTGTTGCTGGTGTGCTTTTCACTCTTGTCGTCATAGGCAATCTGAACCGCTTCGTAGGAGTCCTTCTCCACGGTCTTGATTTGCGTAACCACACACGGACCAGCCTCAATAACAGTGCATGGTATATTTTTACCCTCGGCACTGTAAACGGAAGTCATTCCGATTTTCTTTCCAATTAGTCCTGACATTTTGTCTAATTACGTTTGTTAATAATAAGTGAATTTCGTTTTTTATACCTATATATAATCTATATATACTTAATTGGGCGGAGGAGTGTCGTTCACTCGTGCGGCACTCCGTCCGCATTGTTCGGTCTTTCGGCGTATCAGCACTTGATTTCGACCTCGACGCCCGAAGGCAGTTCGAGTTTCATCAGAGCGTCGATAGTCTTCGGAGTCGAAGAGTAGATGTCGATGATGCGCTTGAAAGTGCAGAGTTGGAACTGCTCGCGAGCCTTCTTGTTCACGAAGGTCGAACGGTTTACCGTATAAATCTGCTTGCGCGTCGGGAGCGGCACCGGACCGCTGACCATTGCATCGGTGCTTCTTACGGTCTTGACGATCTTTTCGGCGGACTTATCTACCAGATTGTGGTCGAAAGACTTCAATTTGATTCTAATTTTCTGATTCATATTCTTTACTTTTACTCTAAATCCTTACGTTTACCCGATTTTTCGATAATCTCCTTGGCAAGGTTTGCCGGAACCTCCTCGAAGTGCGAGAACTCCATCGAAGAAGTTGCACGACCCGAAGATATGGTACGCAGCACTGTTACATAGCCGAACATCTCCGAAAGCGGAACTTTGGCTTTAACCACGCGTGCAGTACCCTTCGATTCCATACCCTGAACCTGACCGCGGCGTTTGTTGAGGTCGCCGATGATGTCGCCCATGTTCTCCTCCGGAGTTACCACCTCCACGGACATGATAGGCTCCATAATCACCGAACCCGCTTTTGGAGCAGCGACGCGGAAACCGTTGCGGGCAGCGATTTCGAACGAAAGTTGGTCGGAGTCCACCGGGTGGAACGAACCGTCTTTCAGAGTAACCTTCATCGAATCGATTTTGTAACCTGCCATGGCGCCGTTCGACATTGCGGACTCGAAGCCCTTCTGAACGGCAGGAATGAACTCCTTAGGGATGTTGCCGCCCTTGACCTCGTCCACGAACGTGAGACCCGGTTTGTCGTCGTCGGCAGGACCGATTTCGAATATGATGTCTGCGAACTTACCGCGACCGCCGGTCTGCTTCTTGAATACCTCGCGATGCTGGACGGTCGTGGTCAGAGCCTCCTTGTAATTAACCTGCGGAGCGCCCTGATTGATTTCGACGCCGAATTCGCGGCGCAGACGGTCTACGATGATATCGAGGTGCAACTCGCCCATACCGCTGATGATGGTCTGACCGCTCTCCTCGTCGGTGCGAACCGTAAAGGTCGGGTCTTCCTCTGCCAACTTGGCGAGTGCGATTCCGAGTTTGTCGAGATCTTTCTGCGTTTTAGGCTCTACCGCCAAACCGATAACCGGTTCAGGGAAAGTCATCTGTTCGAGAACTATCGGAGCGTTCTCCGCGCAGAGGGTATCTCCCGTATGAATCTCCTTGAAACCGACAGCGGCGCAAATGTCGCCGGCACCGACGGTCTCCAAAGGATTCTGCTTGTTGGCGTGCATCTGATAGATACGGCTGATGCGCTCGCGCTTTCCGCTGCGTGCGTTCAACACGTAGGAACCTGCATCGAGTTTGCCCGAGTATACGCGGATGAATGCCAAACGTCCGACGAACGGATCGGTAGCGATTTTGAATGCGAGACCGCAGAACGGATCGTCCTCCGAAGCCTTGCGGGTCTCCGGCTCGTCGGTTTTCGGATTCACGCCCTCGACTGCCGGAACGTCCATCGGCGACGGCAGGAATGCGATGATATAGTCGAGCAGTTTCTGAACGCCCTTGTTGTGGAACGACGAACCGCAAAGCATCGGCACGAGTTGCATGTTGATGGTAGCGGTGCGGATTGCCGCGATGAGTTCGTCCGGAGTTATCGAGTTCGGGTCCTCGAAGAACTTCTCCATAAGGGCATCGTCGGTCGAGGCGACCTCCTCGATGAGTTTGTTGCGCCACTCCTCCGCCTCGGCTTTCATGTTCTCCGGAATCTCGCGCAACTCGAAATTGTCGCGAACGGTCTTGTCGTCGAAATAATATATCGCGTTATTATATATAAGGTCTATCAGACCCTCGAACTTGTCCTCCGAGCCGATAGGCAGAACCACCGGAAGAGCGGTCGCGCCGAAATGCTCCTTGATTTGCGAGCATACGGCGAAGAAGTCCGCACCGGTACGGTCCATCTTATTGACATAACCGATACGCGGAACATTGTACTTGTCGGCCTGACGCCATACGGTTTCGGATTGAGGCTCGACGCCGCCCACGGCGCAGAACGTAGCGACCGCGCCGTCCAATACGCGGAGCGAACGCTCCACCTCGACGGTAAAGTCCACGTGTCCCGGGGTGTCTATCAAATTGATTTGGTAAGTCTGATCCTTGTAATGCCAGAATGCGGTGGTAGCGGCCGAGGTAATGGTGATACCGCGCTCCTGCTCCTGAACCATCCAGTCCATAGTCGCGCCGCCCTCGTGTACTTCACCGATTTTATGAGTCTTACCGGTATAGAAGAGGATACGCTCAGACGTGGTGGTCTTGCCCGCGTCGATATGAGCCATGATACCGATATTACGCGTAAAGTGCAAATCTCTTGTTGCCATTTTCGATTTCTCCTCTTCCTAAATTAAAATCTGAAATGTGCGAATGCCTTGTTCGCCTCTGCCATGCGGTGCATCTCCTCCTTGCGTTTGAAGGCTGCACCCTGCTGGTTGTAGGCATCCACTATTTCGCCGGCGAGTTTCTCAGCCATAGATTTGCCGGAACGCTTGCGTGCGAAGAGTACAAGGTTTTTCATCGAAATAGAAATCTTGCGCTCCGGACGAACCTCCATCGGGACTTGGAACGTCGCTCCACCGATACGCTTCGATTTTACTTCGACCTGCGGAGTGATATTCTCTAAGGCTTGTTTCCAAACCTCGATAGGAGATTTATCAGCATCCTTCATCTTCTTGCCCACCAATTCCAGCGAATCGTAGAAAATGGCATAGGCAATACTCTTCTTGCCATCCAGCATCAAATTGTTCACGAAACGGGTAACTGCCACGTCGTTGAACTTCGGATCAGGAAGTAGAGTGTGCTTCTTTGGCTTAGCTTTTCTCATTGTGATTTCCTAAATTAAAATGTTCTGAATTTCAGTTGTCGATTATTTACCGCCCTTTCCTGCTTTCGGACGTTTTGCTCCGTACTTCGAGCGACGCTGACGGCGACCGTCCACGCCTGCCGAGTCGAGCGCACCGCGCACGAGGTGATAACGAACACCCGGAAGATCCTTCACACGTCCTCCGCGAACCAGTACAATCGAGTGTTCCTGCAAGTTATGACCCTCCCCAGGGATATAGGCATTGACCTCCTTGCCATTGGTCAATCTTACACGCGCTACCTTACGCATAGCCGAGTTAGGCTTCTTCGGGGTCGTAGTGTACACACGAGTACATACGCCGCGACGCTGAGGGCACGCTGCAAGCGCAGGCGATTTGCTCTTGTCGTCCATCTGCGCTCTGCCGTTTCTAACTAACTGTTGAATAGTTGGCATTTTAACGTTAAACCTTTAATTTGTTAATACTCCGAGGATTGCAATCCTCCATTTCTATTTCTACTGCCCAAAAGGCTTGCAAAGATACGCATTTTTTTCTGTTCACAATATATATATGCAAAATTTTTATGGTTTTTTACCCTGATTTTTCGTGCGATTAGCCTTATTCGCCCCCGTTTTCGATTCTTTTTTCTTATTGTTTTTGCAATAAAATAAATTTTGCTTATCATTTATTTTGCAACACGCAAAATATCAGCCGTTTGGAAAGCGGAATTTTTACCGCGAAACGCATAAGGCATTCAGGGTGGTCAAAACTCTTGACGACATCGAAAATCCTGTCGGAAATTATCTGTTCCGCACCTGTCGCCCGCATCGTTAAACAATAATAAACCTCCGTGATTTTTCGTCTTTTCATACATCGTTCAACGATATATGAACGAGTGTGTGCGATTGTCGAATAACGATAAAATAAATCGGCAGCGAATCGGGTCCGGGAAAAATTATTTTATAATTTTCAGCGGCTCCATACCTATTTTAAGGAAAGAAAACGTAAATTTGCAGATTGTGCGGAGAGTGCGACTCTGCGAAACACGGCGGAGCCCGCGGTTCGAGGTCGCTTTAAGGCGAAACCGGCAAAGCGGGACAACGCCGCTGCCGACTTTTATGGAGACGAAAGCCGCCGCACCGGCAAGCGCCGGCAACATATTGCGAAATAGGGCAATTAACGATATAAAACATGGAATACGATTTCAGAAAAATTGAAGCCGAATGGCAAAAAAAGTGGAAAGAACGCGGCACGTACAAGGTCGAAATCGACCCGTCGCGGCCCAAATACTATGTCCTCGACATGTTCCCGTATCCGTCGGGAGCGGGGCTGCACGTGGGACATCCGCTCGGCTACATCGCTTCGGACATATATTCGCGCTACAAGCGTCTTTGCGGCTTCAACGTGCTGCACCCGATGGGCTATGACGCATTCGGGCTGCCGGCGGAGCAGTATGCGATTCAGACCGGGCAGCATCCGGCAGTTACGACCGAACGCAACATCGCCCGTTACCGCGAGCAGTTGGACAAAATCGGTTTCTCGTTCGACTGGGACAGAGAGGTGCGAACCTGCGATCCGGAGTACTACAAGTGGACGCAATGGGCGTTTCTCGAAATGTTCGCCCACTATTACGACCGCACGGCGCAGAAAGCCGAACCCATAGCCGACCTCGTCGGACATTTCGCCGCGCACGGAACGGAGGGCATCGATGCGGCATGCACCGCGGAGATGCATTTCACAGCCGACGAGTGGAACGCGATGGACGAAACCGAACGCGAACGCACGCTGCAAAACTACCGTCTGGCATTCCGCGCCGACACGATGGTAAACTGGTGCCCGAAACTCGGCACGGTGCTGGCGAACGACGAAGTCAAGGACGGTCTGTCGGTTCGCGGAGGCTATCCGGTCGTGCAGCGGCGCATGAAGCAGTGGCTGCTGCGCGTTACGGCATACGCGCAGCGAATGCTCGACGGGCTGGATTCGCTCGATTGGAGCGACTCGCTCAAAGAGATACAGCGCAACTGGATAGGTCGTTCTGAGGGCGCACAGATGTTTTTCGACGTCGAAATGCCCGACGGTTCGATGCGCAAACTCGAAATATTCACCACACGTCCCGATACGGTATTCGGCGTAACGTTCATGGTCATCGCCCCCGAGCACGAATGGATCGGCGACCTTGCGACCGATGCGCAGAGGTCCGAGGTGGAGGCATACATCGAACAGACCAAGAAACGTTCGGAGCGCGAACGCATTGCCGAAACCAAACGCGTCAGCGGCGTATTCACGGGCTCCTACGCGATCAATCCGTTCTCCGGCAAACGCATTCCCGTCTATGCGTCGGACTATGTGCTGGCAGGCTACGGAACGGGCGCCATCATGGCTGTTCCGGCTCACGACTCGCGCGACTATGCCTTCGCCCGCCATTTCGGGCTCGACATCGTGCCGGTGGTCGCAGGCGGCGACATCGCCGAATCGTCATACGACGCCAAAGAGGGCGAGATGATAAACTCCGGTTTCCTCAACGGCAGAGATGTCAAGGACGCGATAAAACTGATGTTCGGCGAGGTCGAAAAACGGGGCATCGGAAAACGGCTGGTGAACTACCGTCTGCGCGACGCCATCTTCTCGCGCCAGCGTTACTGGGGCGAGCCGTTCCCTATCCGTTACGACGGCGAAATCGCACGTCCGCTCGACGAGAGCGAACTGCCGCTCTGTCTGCCGCCGATCAAGGATTTCGGACCGACCGAGCAGGGCGAACCTCCGTTGGCGAGAGTCGAGGGCTGGGAGTACGAACTCTCGACGATGCCCGGATTCGCCGGTTCGTCGGCATACTACCTCCGCTACATGGACCCGCACAACGACAAGGCTCTTGTCTCGAAAGAGGCTGACGAATACTGGCGCAGCGTCGATCTCTATGTCGGCGGCATCGAACACGCCACCGGGCATCTGATGTACTCGCGTTTCTGGAACATGTTCCTCTACGACCTCGGCTATGTCTGCGAGAGCGAACCGTTCCGCAAACTCGTCAATCAGGGCATGATTCAGGGTCGTTCCAACTTCGTATACCGCGTCGTAGGCACGAACCGTTTCGTTTCGCTCGGTCTGCGCGATCAGTATCGGACTCAGGAGATTCACGTGGACGTGAACATCGTCAGGAACGACATTCTCGACCTCGAAGCGTTCCGCAAGTGGCGTCCCGAATTCGCCGACGCCGAATTCATCCTCGAAAACGGGCAGTACGTCTGCGGCTGGGCAGTCGAGAAGATGTCGAAATCGATGTACAACGTCGTGAACCCCGATTTCATCGTCGAGCAGTACGGAGCCGACACGCTGCGCATGTACGAAATGTTCCTCGGTCCGCTCGAACAGTCGAAGCCTTGGGATACGAACGGCATCGACGGCGTGCACAAGTTCCTCAAAAAGTTCTGGCGCATGTTCCACGACCGCAGCGGCGAGTGGGCATTGACCGACGAAAAGGCGACTCCGAAGGAGTTGAAGACGCTTCACAAGACTATACGCAAGGTACGCGAAGACATCGAAAACTTCTCGTTCAACACATCGGTAGCGGCATTCATGATCTGCCTGAACGAGTTGGGCGAATGCCGCAAACGCGAAATCCTCGAACCGCTTACGGTTCTCATCGCACCGTTCGCGCCGCACATCGCCGAGCAGTTGTGGTCGATGATAGGACACGCGACGAGCGTCTGCGATGCGCGCTATCCCGATTTCGACGAGCGTTATTTAGTCGAGAACACGTTCGAATATCCGGTCATGGTGAACGGCAAACTGCGTTTCAAACAGGAATATCCGCTCTCGATGACCGCCGAGCAGTTGCAGGCGGACATACTGACGAAGAGCGAAGCGCAAAAGTGGCTCGAAGGCGCGGCTCCGAAAAAAATCGTGGTCGTGCCCGGCAAAATCATCAACATCGTAAAATAGCGGCAATGAAACGAATATTTCTTACACTCGTGTTAGCGGCATCCGTTTCCGCCGTTTCGGCTCAGAAAACCGTCGAGGTGGCGAGCACGGCCGACGAGACGGTCGAATGGTGGAACAACGAAACCGCACCTCATTCCAGCGGCGAGACCCGCGACGAGCGGTTCGACGCATCGAATCATCTGGAATTCACCTCCGAAACGGTGTTCTACGTTTATAAGGCAGACCCGGCGAAAGCGACCGGACAGGGCGTGGTCGTCCTGCCGGGCGGCGGATACCGCAAGGTGTGCATCTCGAAAGGTCTCTCCCTTGGCGAGTGGTTCAGGGAGAACGGCATTGCGGCAGTCGTCGTCAAATACCGCCTTCCGAATCTCGGACACAGCAAGGTGCCGCTCGAAGATGCGCAGGCGGCATTGAAATACATGCGCGACAACGCCGCCGAATTAGGCATCGACCCTGCGAAAGTCGGAATCTGCGGAGGCTCGGCGGGAGGGCATCTGGCGGCTTACGCATCGACGTTCACTCCCGATGCCGAAAAGCCCGCGTTCTCGATTCTGTTCTATCCGGTAATCACCGGCACGACGTGGCGCACACACCAGAACTCGTTCCGCTATCTGCTCGGCGACAAGCGCACTCCGGCAGAGCAGGAGTACTATTCGCTCGAAAACCGGGTGAGCGAAACGACGCCCCCGACGATTCTGCTGCTCAGCGACGACGACCGTGTCGTTCCGCCGATAAGTTCGATACTCTATTACGAGGCATTGAAGCGGCACGGAGTGAAGGCGGCGATGCACATCTACCCTTCGGGCGGACACGGATGGGCAGGCAATGACCGGTTCAAGTACGACGCCGAATACAAAACGGCGATCCTCGACTGGCTTGCCGGAATAAACCGAACGAACTAAAAAACGACGATAACATGAAAAAAATCATCATGGCACTGGCTATTACGACCCTTTGCGCATCCAACGCCTCGGCACAGAAAACGGTTTCGGTCGAAAACGACGCCGACAAAGTCATCGAATGGTGGAACAACCGTACCGCTCCCCACTCCAACGAAGAGACCGAGGACGAGAAAATCAACAAATCGAAACACTTTACGCATACTTCCGAAACGGTGTTCTACGTTTATAAGGCAGACCCGGCGAAAGCGACCGGACAGGGCGTGGTCGTCCTGCCGGGCGGCGGATACAGCAAGGTATGCATAGCCCACGAGGGTTTCGCAATGGCCGAATGGTTCAAGAACAACGGCATCACGGCAGTCGTCGTCAAATACCGCCTTCCGAATCTCGGACACAGCAAGGTGCCGCTCGAAGATGCGCAGGCGGCATTGAAATACATGCGCGACAACGCCGCCGAATTAGGCATCGACCCGGCGAAAGTCGGAATCTGCGGAAGTTCGGCGGGAGGACACCTCGCGGCTTACGCATCGACGTTCACCCCCGATGCCGAAAAGCCTGCATTCTCGATTCTGTTCTATCCGGTCATTACCGGCACGACATGGCATACCCATCATAACACGTTCCGCTATCTGCTCGGCGACAAGCGCACTCCG
>CAYRSF010000007.1:0-8088 GCA_964427035.1 uncultured Alistipes sp. | reverse complement strand
CCGTCGGCTTGTCCTGCGGCAAGGCTTCTGACTGCGCCCGATGCCGACAGATTCAGTTTCAGTCCGCCCTCGCCTGCGATTTGCTCTACCGAGACCTTCTGGCAGGCTGCCGCCATCATGGCGACCGATGCGATTAACACTAATTTTTTCATATTGAATAAAAACTTGTTATTGTTTCCTATTTCACGATTTTCACTTTTACGTTGTCGATGTAGAACCAGAACGTGCCGTTGGTAAATCCCGCTTTATCGTCGCTGAGAGTTCGCCATGTCATGCGGGTAGCCGATTCCGCGCTGTCGATGGTGTACGAGCCGCTGTTGGGCAGATAGTCGTAAGAACCTGAGATTTCGTTGATATGTATTTCGTCGGTAAATGTTCCGGTTTCGCTTTCGCTGTCGTGTGCCGCTGCGTCGGTCGTCGAACCGAGATAGCATGTCTGTCCGAGTTGCGGCATCGATATGGCTGCGCCTCCCTCCTTTCGTCCCATGCCGTAGTTGAACGTTATTTCGACCTTTACCGATGCGCCGGCCTTGATATTGGCGAGCGGTGCGGAATCGACTCGCGCCGAGTATCTCGCACTCGTTTCGCGGCGTGCGGCGATTCGTATCGATGCGCCTGCCTGCGCTCCGATTCGCGCTCCCGTCCATCCCGAAAGGAACGATACGGCATCTTTCCTGCCGGAGGAAAATCTGTCCGTGTATTCGTCGTTCGACGAGAACGTGTTTATGCCCGAGAAATCCTCCGAGAACAGATACGGAACATCTACCGGCTTTGCGACGATGTTTTTCACGTACGGCGTTATGGACGGCATCGTGAACGGCTGTTCGACTATCGCATGCTCCGATTCGAAGCGTGCCGTGAACTGCCTGCCCGAGAATTGCGACGCATCGAATTCGCCCTCGTATGAGAGGATGTATTCGTTCGCGGCATTGACCGGAAGCGTCTTGATGACGTTGCCGTGCTCGTTTAAAATCGAGATGCTGCGAATATCCTCGCCGAGATCGTTTTTGCCGACCGACAGCGAAATTTCGGTCAGACGATGCAGTTCAGGAATCGGCAGCGACATGGGCGTAACGTGCGAAGCCTCCGCGTTTTTGGCGACGGTTATCGTGCGCGGCACCGATGCGTAGCCGCCGGAGTATGCCGTGTAGGTTATTTCGCCCGAAATGTCGGTCGGGAATATCATTCCCCAAACCGATTCGCCCTCGTCGGCTCCGTCGGGAATTTCGAGCGTCAGCCGGTTCGAGCCGTTCGACAATTCGGCGGGTGCGAGCGGGTCGGCGATATCGACCGTTACATTGCCCGTAACCTCGGTCGGGAACGTGAATTCGATTTTGGTTATGGGCATTCCGAGCAGATTGCCGCCGCGCGGGATATTCACTTTCAGCGTGTGCATTTTGTGGCTGAACGAGAAATTCATTTCATTGACTTTCGCGTCGGTGAGCGCACCGGCATTCGCGACCGGACGGGACGTCATGATGTCGCAGCCGCCGTTGAATTCGCCGGCCTGCTGCGTCTGCGGCAATTCGTAAACGGCGGATGTGCCGCTCGCCGATTTCGGTTCGGGATATGCCGCATAGTAGGTGTAGTCGCCCTCCTGCATCGGCGTTATCGTCGCCGTGAATATCGCCGACGACATGGCGTCATCGTAGTGCCACATCGTGAAGACCTTGTTTTCGAGGGCGTATGTGCCGTCTGCCGCGACTGCCCATACCGCTATTTTGTCGCCGCTCGACCAAATGGCGGTCGTGCCGTCGCCGGCTATCGAAGTCCGGGCGTTTATTTTGAGAGACTGTCCTATCGCGACCTGCACTTCGCCGCAGCCGGACGTCGTCGAAACGTTTTCTTTCGAGCAGGCGTTCAGCATTATCAGGCAGACCGACAGACAAAAAATATATGATGATTTCATATTCGCTTTATCGAAATACACCGGCAAAAATAGAAACATATACCTTATATATGAAATAAATTCAACGAACCGGCGGTTTTCTTCAATGAACAAGTCGTGCGTGCTGTCCGAAATCGCTATCGTTCGCGACCGAAAAATTTGGGAATGCGATATATATTTTTTATATTTGTATGGCAATCAAAACGGCTGCCGTTATGAAAATTTTCGATTTTCGAGTGCCGCCGAAGCGAATCGCCGCTTCGTGCATCGCGGCTGCTGTCGGTAATGCTGTTCGGAAAATCGGGCGAATCCGAATTCCTGACGAAGAGTACGGCAATGAAGATGATTCCGATTATGAATGGAGGCATAGGGCTTTGAAATTAAATATAGATTTATGAATAATGCGAGTATGAAATTTGTGATTGCGGCGGTCGTGTCCGTTTTGACGACCGCGAACCTGTTTGCCGCCAATCCCGTGCCGCCGAAAGGGCACGAGTGCGACTCCTGCCTGCGAGTGCCCGATGTTCTTGCTGCGGAGGGCAAGCCCTGCAAAGTCGTATTCGAGAAACACGACTGGTCGTCCCCGTGCGAGATTGTGGGCTATTACGACAGGGACGGCAAGATTTTTATGGAAGCGCGCCGCCATAAGGAACGGCGCACCGACGGACGAGGAAACAATATCTATCGTCCCTATAAGAATGCGACCTTTGTCGGCGAGAACGGTCGGTTCCTGTGGTGTCGTACCGAAAATTTCGATTATTACGGCAAGAAGACCCACGAACAGGAAACTAACAACTGCGAACTCGACAAGGAGAAACATTTCGATTACCGTCTCTTTTCCATCGACCGTGTTTATTGCGGCGAAGCCGATTTCGACCGTTGCGGCAACTGGGTCGGGGGCGTGCAGACCAACCCTTTGAAGAGCGATGCTGTTATCAGGCTTTCCCGCAAGATATACTATTACGGCGACAATGCCGCCGTGGAGCGCGAGGTGGCCGAAAAGAAGGCGTATGCCGACAGCATCGCAACGAAATGCAAGGAGTCCCTCCCTTCGGCGACGGAGAAGAGTTTCTACGCATTCCGCCACAAACGCGGTTTTTTCAAGAATGTTCTGCTGCCGCTGCTGCTCGGCTTCCTGACAGCGTTCGTGCCTTCCAGAATAATGCGTCCGCGGCGCAAGATATCGAACCTGATGATTGTCGTCATCAATCTGGCGTTGCTGATTGTAATATGGTACCCGATTGCGGACATTCTCTACGGGTTAGGTCCGTACGATCATATTTTTGCCGTACTCTACTGGTTTCTGCTGTTGATTTCGTATTTGACAGGACTCAGATGGCCGCTGCGGGGACGATGCCCGCGTTGTGCGTCGTTGGCGTGCTCGATTATAGACGAGAGAGTGAAAGTAACGACCGAAACCGAAACGGGCGAATTCGCCGACGGTCATAAGGAGGTGCTCAGCCGTCATACCAGTCGCGAATATCATCTGCGTATGCAATGCGAAGAGTGCGGACATACGTGGTGGACGATGTTGTAGCGGTTCAAGGCTGTCCGGCAATAACGACAGGGGCTGTCCTGACTTATTGGACAGCCCCTGCTCTTGCCGTTATTTCAGATATTTGTCGAGCCAGCCGAAGAATTCGCGGTTCCAGACTAACGAGTTTTGAGGTTTGAAAACTTGGTGCGCCTCGTCCTCGAACTCGACCAGCCGTGCCGGAATGCCGCGGACACGCGCTGCGGTGAAGGCTTCGAGCGACTGCGTGTAAGGAATGCGGAAGTCGTTTTCGCCCGTGAATATCAGTATCGGGGTGTCCCACCTGTCCACCGACCTGTGCGGCGAATTGGCGTACGAACGCATTGCAACGGCGTTGCTCTTGTCCCAATAGTTCCCGCCGTAATCGTTGTTCACGAAGAACAGTTCCTCGGTTTCGCCGTACATCGAATCGAAATCGAAAATTCCGCAGTGGGCGATGAATGCCTTGAACCGTCTGTCGTGGTGCCCGGCGAGATAGTACACCGAATATCCGCCGTATGACGCGCCGACGCAGCCCAGCCGGGTCTCGTCGCTCCATGGTTCTTTCGCCACGTCGTCGATAGCCGACAGATAGTCGCGGATGTTCTGTCCCGAATAGTCGCCCGAAATCTGGTCGAGCCACTCCTGACCGAACGACGGCAGACCGCGGCGGTTCGGGGCGACGACTATGTAGCCCTGTGCAGCCATGAGTTGGAAATTCCAGCGGTAACTCCAAAATTGCGAAACGACGCTTTGCGGTCCTCCCTGACAGTAGAGCAGGGTGGGATATCTCTTTGCAGGGTCGAAATCGGGCGGCAGAATCACCCACGCGAGCATCTGCTTGCCGTCCGTCGTGCGCACCCAACGCTTCTGAACCTCACCCATGCGGATATTGTCGTAAATCTCCCTGTTTACCGATGTTATCTGCGTGAGCGCGCCGTTTGCGAGATTGACGCCGAAGAGTTCCGTCGCCATGGATATCGTCGTTACGGCTGCGACGCAGCATCCCGCCTCCATCGTGAATGCGTTGATGTCGTGGTCGCCGGCAGTGATGACCTCCACCTCGCCGCCGTCGAGTGCGACACGGCAGATTTGGTGCGTCGCCTCGATGGGAGCGATGAACCATAGCGTTTCGTCGTCGCCCCAGACGACATTGGCGGCATTGTAGTCGAAATCCGCGGTCATGTCGCGCATCGAAGCCGTGCGGCAGTCGTAGACGAACAGCCGCTCCTTGTCCGATTCGTTGCCTGCGCGCCGCTGCGAACGGAATGCGATTTTCGTCCCGTCAGGCGACCAGACAGGGTATTTGTCGTAACCGACGAACGGCATCTCCTCCGTCTCTTCGCCGTTGCAGCGCACCTTTCCGTCCACGACGGGTTTGCAGATATTCTGCGTCGCACCGCTGTCGAGCATGTAGACGAATATGTCCGAGTCGGTCGATTGCGCGTATTCGGTTCCCGTCAGCGGTTTGCACGTGTAGGCGAGCATGCGTCCGTCGGGGCTCCATGCGATTTCGCCGCTGTCGAAATACGGAGCGAGCGGAGTGTCCCATGCGGCATCGGAGCCGATGATGTCGATTTCGTTCTTCAACGATTTGCCGTCGGTCTCGGCGATGAAAATATGCGAATAGTCGCCCTCGTCCCAGTAGTTCCAGTGGCGGCACATGAGGTCGTCGTAAATTCGCGCCTTCGATTTCGGCATGTCCTTGTGAACGTCGGATGACTTGACCGCTTTCACATGTACGCGCCGCGTATAATATATATGTCCGCCGTCGGGCGAGAGGCCGAAACTCTCTGCGCCGCCTTCGATGTCGGAGACACGGCGCGGCGAACCGCCGTCGGCATCCATCGCCCAAATCTGCATCGAACCGCTGCGGTCGGACATGAACCATATTTCGCTGCCGTCGCCGTTCCATGCGGGCGATACGCTGTTCGACGACGTGTCGGTGAGTTCTTTCGACTCTCCGTCCGACATGTTTTGAGCGACGATTACGGTCGCGCCGCGGTTTTCCTCCATATTGTAGCGGGTAACGGTGTAGAGCAGCGTCTTTCCGTCGGGCGAGAGTGCGGCGGAACCGATGCGTCCCATTTTCCACATCACTTCGGGCGTGAGCCGTCCGGCGGCAATCTCCTCCGCAGTCAGCGAATTGTCTATTTCGAGCGGTGCGGGCGCATCTTTGCAGCCCCCGAGCCCCAATGTTGCAAGAACCATAAACAGAACGGATTTTTTCATAATTTTATAGGTTTAACTTCAATTATTCGTAATTTTGGCTTCGCCTTAAATACTTTCGCTCGGGATAAAAAATGAATGAATTCATTTTGTTCTCCCCTCGCTTATTCGTATTTTTGTATCCGAAACACACGTAAAGCATGAATTCACTCCATAAAACCGTATATTTCGGCGACAAGTCGTTCCATTTCGTTGCGGAGCCGGAGTACGACCCTGCGGCGTTCGGCGGCGTCGCGACGCACGTCTGGACAAGCGGCGACGGAACGCTTTCGCCTGCGAATATAGTAAAATTTTTCGGGAAATACGATGCCGTCGTCTGTCGTGCCGGCAATGATTGCGACAGTTTCGACGCCGGGTTCGCTCTGTGGGCATCCGCTTTCAAGCGCGTGTCCGCTGCCGGAGGCATCGTCGTGAACCCTCGCGGCGAGGTGCTGATGATTCGGCGCAACGGTCGCTGGGATTTGCCCAAGGGACATATCGAGGCTGGCGAGAGCGCGGAGGAGTGCGCCGTTCGCGAGATTGCCGAGGAGACGGGTGCGAAAGGTGCGAAAATTGCAACTTTTCTGTGCAATACGATGCACGCATACGACGTTTATGGAGTGTGGGAACTTAAAACTACGCACTGGTATCTGCTCTCGTCCGACGGCGAATGCGGTTTGCAGCCGCAGGCGAGCGAAGGCATAGAGCGTGCCGAGTGGTTCGATGCGGAGATGACGGAGCGCAATCTGGGCGATACCTATCCGACAATCCGCCGCGTGTTCGACAAATACGAAGAAATAAAAGACAGAGTATGGTAAAGATTCTTTGGGTGGACGACGAAATCGAGTTGCTGAAACCGCATATTCTCGTGTTGCAGTCGAAAGGCTATGTCGTGGATACGTGCAACAACGGCTACGACGCCATCGACATGGCGACCGAGACCGCATACGATATGATAATCCTCGACGAGATGATGCCGGGCATGACGGGGCTCGAAACGCTGCCGCTCATCAAGGATGTGCGACCGACCACGCCGGTCATCATGGTAACCAAGAGCGAGGAGGAGAACATAATGGATAAGGCAATCGGCTCGAAGATAGCCGATTACATCATCAAACCGGTGAATCCGAGCCAGATGGTGCTGCTTATCAAAAAACACGTCCATTCGCAGCAACTCGTTACCGAGCAGACGACCGCCGACTATCGCGCCGAGTTCGGACGAATCTCCCAACTCGTGCAGACCGCGTCCACGTTCGCGCAGTGGGGCAGCCTATATCGCAAAATAGTCGGCTGGGACATCGAGTTGTCGTCGTCGAACGACGAGAGCGTCAGGGATATTCTCCGATACCAGAAGAACGAAGCCAATCAGGAGTTCTGCAAATTCGTGTGCCGAAACTACAAGGACTGGATAAACCGCCGCGACGACGATACGCCCGTAATGTCGCACACGCTGATGCGCAACCGCATTTTCCCGGTCGTCGATGCCCACGAAAAGACGACGCTGCTGCTGATAGACAATTTCCGCTACGACCAGTGGCGTTCGATAAATTCCATGTTGCGCGGATATTACGACGTCGAGGTCGAGGATTTCTATTGCGCCATTCTGCCTACCGCCACGCAGTATGCCCGCAATGCCATATTCGCGGGACTGATGCCGCTCGCGATAGACAAACTGATGCCGAACAAGTGGTTGAACGACAACGAGGAGGGCGGCAAGAACCAGTACGAGGAGGATTTCCTCCGCCGTCAGATAGCCCAGTGCGGCAAACGCTACAAATGTTCGTTCGACAAACTCGTCCGTCCCGAGGCGGGGCGCAAACTTATCGAAAACATCCGCCGCGTCTGCGATGCCGATTTCTCGGTCATCGTCTATAACTTCCTCGATATTCTTTCGCATGCCCGAACCGAGACCGACATCATCCGCTCCCTGACGGAGGACGATGCGTCGTTCCGTTCGCTTACCCGTTCGTGGTTCGAGCACTCCGACCTGTTTACGCTGCTGCGCATGCTGTCGGAGCAAGGGCATACGGTCATCATCACCTCCGACCACGGCACGGTGCGGGTGGACAATCCGATAAAGGTGCAGGGCGACCGCGAAACTTCGGCGAACCTGCGCTACAAGACGGGACGCAATCTGGCATACAATCAGAAGGAGGTATACGTAATCACCAAGCCCGAGGAGGTGCAGTTGCCGTCGATAAATCTGTCGTCGAGTTACATCTTCGCCTACAACCACGATTTCCTCGTCTACAACAACGATGCGAACCGCCATATCCGCTACTATCGCGATACGTTCCAGCACGGCGGAATATCGATGGAGGAGATGATAGTTCCGTATATCGTCCTGCAACCGAAACGGTAGGTCGTTAAAGTCTTTAAGGACTTTAAAGTCGTTAGGGTCGGCTCGGATAAAAAGCAAAATCGGTTTTTGATTTTGCTTTTTATCCGTATATTTGGCTTCGCCCAATATACTCCCGCT
>CAYRSF010000006.1:0-11794 GCA_964427035.1 uncultured Alistipes sp. | reverse complement strand
GCTTTCTCCGACGAGCGGTAGAGCAGGCTGTAATGGTTCTGCACAGCGGAGATATGCACACCCTCTTTGGAAAGGATCTCTTCCGCACGCTTGATCTGTGCAAGGTTGTGGTTGGAAACACCCACGCGTTTCACTTTGCCGCTTTTCACGAGGCCGGCAAGGAACGGGGTCCACTTCTCCACATCTGCCGGATTGTGAATCCAGTAAATGTCGATATAGTCCGTTCCGAAGCGTTCGAGGCTTCCGGCGAGCATATCGGCTACGGGATTTTCCGTATCGCCCGCTATCTGTGGCGTGAACTTCGTGGAGATCTGCACCTCTTCGCGGCGGCACGCCTTTGTGAATGCCGCAAGCACTGTTTCCGACGCGCCCATACCGTAGACAACGGCGGAATCCCAAAGGTTCAGCCCGTTCTTCATCGCCTCGTCGAATACGGGGTTCAGTTCTTCCACTCCCACATGGTTGCCGAATACCTGGTCGCCGCCTACGACGCCCGTACCCCATGACCATGTACCCAATACGATGGATGTCTTTTTCATCATTGTCTTATTTATTATCGTTAATATTTTTCTTGTATTTTTTGCCGAGCGTCGTACATTTTGCCACTAACTCGCCGGTGCGCAGGTAAGAGTAGGTGGGCATTTCAAAAAGCACGGGCTTGAGTTTTGTGTAATCCACTTTGCCCTCTTCGTTGAGGATATTCTCTTCGGCGTATGTTGCCGCAATTCGGCAAATGAAATTGTCGAAGGTATCGGTTTGGTAGTTGTCCGTTACCTCGCAATCCATCACAAGCGGTGAATCATCTATCATCGGCGTCCCGAGTTCACTCGTATGGAAGTCGAAGACTTCGGATTTGTCGGTCTTCGCTCCGCTGACGCAACCCACATAATCGGCGCGTTCGAGCAACGCTTCGTCGATGATATTCACCGACAGCCGCCCCGTCGCTTTCACGCCTTGATTGGTGTAATGAGGTTTTGCCAATGAAATCAAGATGCGGTCGTGCCCGATAATACCGAGATGCCCCACAAGCACCCAGTTTACCTTCCCATCGACCATTGTACCGACGACTACGGCCGGTGTCGGATACAAAGCCAGTTTCGAACCAAGATACTTTTTCATATCTTCTGTTGTTTATTGTCGGTTATACTCTTTTTCAGTTACGGGGCGCATCTGTATGACATGATCCTTGTCGGAGTGTTCCGTTACGGTCAGGCAGATCAACGGTTGGTCGGGTGTTGCTCCGTTCCAGTGACGGACATCGGCGGATGATACAATGACATCCCCTTTCTTGATGAGGCGTTTCGGCGTGCCTTCCTCCTGATAGAATCCTTTGCCGTCGAGTACCAGCAGAATTTGTTCCGCATCGGGATGATAATGCCAGTAGTTGCGGCTGCCGGGCGAAAAATGGAAGTGGGTAATCATCATGCGGCTGTCATTCTGAAGCAGCGAAAGATGCACTTCACCCGTATTGCTTGTGGCGGGAGCAAGATGTTCCGCCGGAAAAATCAGGGACAGTTCAGTCGTCTTGCGCTGTTTTGAACCGGCGATAACACGGTCAGTCCATTGACGTATGACGGCTTCACCGGCATGGTTCAGCAGTTTTCCCTCCGACCAGTTCAGTTCTAGATAAACGGATTTCAGCATCTTGACACTGTTGTCGATGTCGCTGCCGCCCGACGTGGCGAACGCAGCGAGCGTCTTGCCTTTCAGATTATGGGTTTCTATAAATGAATTGATTACTCGCGGAGCCTCGTCCCACCAAATGGGATAGCCGATAAAAACGACATCGTAATCGTCCATGTCCGTTTTTTTGCCTGCGAGAGCCGGACGCGACTTCGGGTCGTTCATCTCCACCGAACTGCGCGACTGCCTGTCGTGCCAGTCGAGGTCGGCACTCGTGTAAGGTTCGGCAGGAGTAATCGCATAAAATTCTCCGCCGGTAATGTCAGCCAGTTTCGCTGCAACTTGCGCCGTCGTTCCCGTCGCCGAGTAACAGGCGACCAATATCCGTTTGTCGTTATTCTGTGCCATAGTCTGCAAACACATAATTGAAAATGCTATAACTGTTAATAAAAATGTTCTTGCTTTCATATTCTTCGGTTTAGTCAGCGTAATTAATATTCTTCAACCATTCGGCTGTTATCGAATGGCAGCCGGCCGTCTGCGACGATAATCGTGCCGTAGTATGGCGGCGGTCGGCAAGAAAACGCACGATTTCATCATTATGGAACTTTTCAGGGATGTCTGTCCGGTCGTTCATCATTCGTTTATTCTTTATGATGCAAAAATAGCCGCTTTTTGCATGGCGGATATGATTGTAATTACAGATATTTATACCGATTTCTTCGATTTGTTACGACCGGTTCCCGATATGTCATGAAAAAAAAGTAAATTTGCACATACCGCGTAAAGTTATCCCGATTTCCGCATGAAAAATATTTTGAAAGTAAAGAACGTCAGCGATTACAGCCGGTGGGTGGGACATGCCGACCGGCATCCGCTGGTCAGCATCATCGACTATGACGAGGTGTCGCCCATTCGGCACAGCCTGAATGATTACAGTGTTTACGGGCTGTTTTTACGCGACGACTCTTCCGTCGATTTGACTTATGGCTGTGGAAAATATGATTACAGGCAGGGAACGCTTTTATGCGTCGCTCCCGGACAAATCGGCGGCAAGGAAGATGACGGGGAGCGAGTTTCGATATCCGGTTGGGCGCTGCTGTTTCATCCCGACCTGCTGCATGGAACTCAATTGGAGAAAAAGATAAAAGCGTACTCGTTTTTCGATTACCGTGTGAACGAGGCTTTGCACATGACGGAGGAGGAGCGCGAAACCATAGTCGCTTTGCTGCGCCAGATACAGAATGAATTGCAAAAGGCTCACGATGCGCTGCAAAATAGCATCATAGTCGGTTATATCGAGTTGATATTGAATTTTTGTCTGCGTTTTTACAATCGGCAGTTCCTTACCCGGTCTTTGGAAAACTCGGATACATTGATGAAATTCAACACCCTTTTGCATGATTATTTCGAGAATAAGCAGCAACTGTCATGCGGGCTGCCTACGGTGCAGTACTGTGCGGACAGGCTCTGTTTGTCGCCGAATTATTTCAGCGATTTGATAAAACGTGCGACCAACGATACGGCAGGCAACTATATTCGCCGATACGTTATACAACAGGCGAAGAACGAACTCGCGAAGGGTATCGATATTGCGCAGGTGGCATATGGACTCGGCTTCGAGTATTCGCAGCATTTCAGCAGAATGTTCAAAAAGCAGACGGGAATGACGCCTACGGAGTATTGCAGAAATCTTCAAAAATACTGAATGCGCGCGGTAAGGTCGAACCGGGTCTGCCGGGGTCATCTGCCGCTCCGACAAAACGACATCGGGCGGAAATGTTTCCGCCCGATGTCGAAGATAAACGGCTCGAACAACTCTCTTACCGCATCATTATAATCGGTCGGAGAGCCGGTTTGCCGCCCGCAAGCGGCATGCGTCCCTGTCCGGTCGCCGTCGCGCTTGCCGCCGATGCCTTGTACGTGAATTCGATATACTCGATTTCGGTCGTTATGCCGCCCGTTTTGGCATCTTTGTCATATCCGAACGCGTATGCGACGTAATCGCCCGAGTGGTCGAGCGTCGATGCGAAATCCTCGTTATACGCTCCGGTTACGATATACAGGTCCAAATATGCTCTCATGGTCGAAACGAACATCTGCGCAACGTCTCTCGGCGTTGCGAATTCGCTCCATGCCTCTTTGGTCAGCAGGTCGCATATATACGTGTCGTTATTGCTCGGGGTAACGGTCAGCCTCGAACCCGACATTTCGAGTTTGAACGTGTTCGACGACTGTGCGGCTTTTTGGGTTTTGAACCCTTTCAGTGTTATGTCGCCGCTGTACAGTTTGTTTACGTCGAGGTCGAATGCGACGGCGTAATACTCCGTGTCGTCGTTGAGCGAGTACGCCGGATTGACGGTGGCGTTGCGCGACAGGAAATCGCCGAAACTGCGCGGTACGGGGTCGTATTTGAGAGACATCTCGACCAATGCGTCGATTTGTTCGATGCACGCTTCGATATAGGCATGCGCACCGTAAAGTTCATACGAACGTTTGTCCACGACGCTGTACAGATATGTCCTGTCGTGTCCGCCGACAGGCGCGATGCTTACGGTCGCGGTGCCGGTCGTAACGTCGGAGACCTCGATTGCGAACATCTCCTCGTTCGCGTGTTCGGGAGTTTTCCCCCGCTGAATGATTACGACATAAACGTCGTCGGCACCCGTGCAGGATACCGTAAGAGAAGCGGTTCTGGTCTCCTCGGTCGTGTTGGGGGCGATGTCGAGGAATATGGTCGATTCTCCGATTTCGTCCACCTTTATCCAGTCGTCCTGACAATTTGCGCCGATTGTGCCGCCCATAAAGCCGTCGATTCTGTAATCTATTTCATATTGCCCGCCCTCGGCAGCGGCATTGATGGATTTCTGTGCGACGATTATCTTCGCTTCGGGGGTCTCGGTGCCGCCCTTTTCGGTGCACGATGCGGCGAGAAGCACCGCCGCAATCATCATAAACATTTTTTTCATGCTGCCGCTCTATTTTTCGATTGTCCTGCCGATGAATGTCTTCGGGAGCGCCGGCTGCGCAGTTCCGGCGATATGCGTTTTCGACGACGACGGGTCGTAGTGGAACTTGACGTAGGTAATTGTGTTTTCGGTCAGTCCCGGTTTATCGAAATTCCAGTTGCCGTCCGACTCGAATGCGAATGCCACGAAATCCTCGAACTTGTCCGTATCGAGTTCCGCCGAGAAGTCGCGTGATGCTTTGCCGGAGGCAAGGCGATTCGCAATCGTTCCGTTTTCATACAATCTTGCCATGCAGTCGTATGCGACGTAATATATCATCGGGAACTGCGAGAAATACTCTATGTTCACCGCATCGAACAGATATTTCATGGTCGGGATTCTCGGTTCGACGGTTATATTCGCCCCTTCTGCGGCAATGTCGAAATAGTTCGCGCTCGGTGCCGCCACGTCGGTAGTAAACGCCTTGTGCGTTACGTTGCCGCTGTACCCGTATTCGGAGTTGAGGTCGAATGCCACTATGCAGTAGTCGGTCATCGACCACAACTGCGTAAACTCGTTCTTCTCGGTACCTTTTGCCAGAAAATCATCGACCGTATATGCCGGATTCCGCTCGATTTCAGCCTTGATGCCCTCGATAAACCGGTTTATGGCGAACTCCGGTCCGTATTCGTTGTATGCGCGCTTTTCCACTACGCCGTAATAGTATGTCGATTGCGTGGTCGGCGTTATGGTGAAAGATACGCTCCACGGGTCTGTTTTCGTGATTTCGATATCGAACCGCATGTCGGCGTCTGTCTGCGCACCGGACGCCCCGTTCTGCAATACGACTACATAGACATCGGGCGCGCCTTTGTACGATAGCGTGATTGTTCCGGTACGGCTTTCGGCGGATTCGTTGCCGGTCAAGCCGACGAGTATCGAGTTTTCGTTCTCCTCCTCGACGATTATCCACTCTTTGTCGGATGTCGCCGAGGCGATTTTGGCTTTATCCGTCCCGCCGCCCGAGATGGTGTATTCGATTGTGTATTCGGCTTCTTCCGCCGTTGCCGTTATCGCCGAACTCCTGACTTTGATTTCGGCTGCCGGAGTATCGTTTTCATTGCCGTTTTCCGAGCATGCGGTGAACATGACCGACGATGCGACAGCGATTGCCGCCATTTGAAACATTTTCTTCATATAGAACATTGGTGTGTAAATTTTGGGTTCGTGCCGCCGGTCAGTTCAGCGTCGGCAGGAACGAATAGTCTTTCGAGTAGTGCAGCATCTGTCCGACATAGTCGTTCGGATAGGAGATTTTCACATCCACGATTTCGCCGTCCTTCTCGACGAGTTCGTATTCGGGATTGACGAATCCGCCGTAAGGTTCGATGCCGAGCGCGTAGTAGCGTTCGCGAACCTCCTTGTGCAGTTCCGGATCGACCTTGACGGCATAGTTCTCGACCAAAGCCTTTCCCGCTTCGTAGTCGCCCTCGCTCTTGATGCGCTGAACCTCGCGGAGCATTTCGCCGAACAGCGTGCGCAGACGGTCGAAATCGTTTACGACGACGTATGTCTTGCCGTTCTCCTTCACGAACTCTATCACGTTGTCCGCCCTGCCCTTTTCGTAGCACCATTCGGCAATCAACTTGCGGTTACGCATGTGCGCCTCCTCGACGTTCTTGCCGAGTTCGATGCGCGAGAGTTGCGTCATCAATCCGTTCATTATGTAGGATGCGTATTGGGCTTTGGCGACATCGAGCGTAGGGATAAGCCCGAGTTCGACCATCTTCGGATCGCCCAAATAGTAGAGCCCGAACAGGTCGGCGCGCGTCTCTTCGAGCGTCGAGGTGTACGACGCGAGTTCTCCGCCGCGAACGCCTTCTGCCAACTGCCCCGAACCGTGCCCGAGACATTCGTGCAGGTCGGTGTGCAGGTCGTCGGCGAGTTTGCCGTATTCGGCTATGCGCTTGCGGTCTTCGTCGCGGAGTACGAACTCCTCCTGAAATCCGTTTCCGAGAGCGGCCTTGTTGTAGGCATATGTTATGTTGTCGATAGTTACCGATTTCGAGCCGTACTCCTTGCGAATCCAGTCCGCGTTAGGCAGGTTGATTCCTATCGGGGTGGCAGGGTAGCAGTCGCCGCCGAGCATCGCTACCGTGATGACCTTTGCCGAAACGCCCTTTACCACCGGTTTGCGGTATGCCGGATCGATAGGCGAATGATCCTCGAACCACTGCGCGTTGGCTGCGATTGTCTTCGTGCGCTCGCACGCCTTCGTGTCGATGAAACTTACGTTGCCCTCCCACGACGCCTTGCGTCCGAGCGGGTCGCTGTAATCCTCGATGAATCCGTTTATGAAATCGATGTTCGATACCGTGTCTTTCACCCAGTCGATGCTGTACGTATCGAAGTCGCGCAGGTCGCCGCTGCGGTAATATTTTATCAAATCGGCGATGATGCCTTTGAGCGGCTGCTCGGCGACACCCTCAGCCTTTTCGAGCCAGTAGACGATTTGCGTAATCGCTGCGCCGTACATTCCGTCCGCTTTCCACACTTTTTCGACGAGTTCGCCGTTCTCCTTGACGAGTTTCGAGTTCAGCCCGTACGAAACCGGCTGCGGGTCGTTCGCCGATGCCATTTTCTTATAGAAATCCTGCACCTCGGCTTCGGTTACGCCGTCGTAGAAATTCACTGCCGACGCCTCGACCATGTCTATGCCTGCCCTCTGATCGACTTTCGTCGGATAGAGTTCGGGATTGAATATCACCTCGCAGAGTTCCTCTGCCGGAAGCGGACACTCGACATTGCATGCGGCGAGTTGTCCGGCGAACCATTCGCGCGAGAATTCGGGCGTGAACTTGTCGTTCGAATAGTGGTGGTGGATGCCGTTGGCGAACCATACCTTTTTGAGGTATTTCTCCATTGCGGCGAAATCGGCATCGCTGCGGTCGCCTCCGTAGTTCTGGTATACCTGCTCCAATGCGCGGCGAACCGCGAGATTGTACTTGAAATTCTGGTCGAACAATATGTCGCGTCCGCATTTGGCGGCTTCGGCGAGATAGTATACCAATATCTTTTCGTTCAGCGGCAGATTTTCGAACCCCGGCACTTCGTATCGAATTACCTTGATGTCGTCGAATCTGTCTACTATCCAGTCGGATTCGTGTTTCGGCGCGGACGTGCAGCCGCTCAATGCCATTGCGAAAATTCCCATAGAGGCAAAAATTGTTTTTTTCATTACTTTCATTTGTTTAATGTGCAACAAATGTACTAAATTTTCGCGAGAGTAACGTTTTTTGCCGTTAAACTATTTAAAGTTCTTAACGGCTTTAACGTCCTTGAAGCCCCCCCCCTTCTCGCAAAAAAAGCCGCGGATAATAGAATATCCGCGGCGCAGGTGAAAAATTCGTTTTGCCGGGGAACTATTTCTCGGCAACGAATGTTACGTTGAATTCATAGAGTTTGCCTTGATAACCCTGTTTCATCTGGAAGAATCCGTGCGCATTATCTTCTGCTACCGATATGTTATAGTAGTGTTTGGAAGACTCTTCGCCTGTCTTTTCCGAATCTACTCTGGTTAAACTGTCCGATGCTGTTCCGGTGGAGACAATCGTGTATGACGATGCAGAGTAGTTGTTGCTGATAAAGTCGATATTCGTAATCGCGCCTATCGGTGTCGTGTTATTCATGTAACCGGTCGTTGCAGCAGGGTAGTTGCCGTTGAACGAAAGGTAACCTTTCGTTGCTGTTTCGTACCTGATATAGTTGAAACTCATGGCGACATCCTTTGTCAGACCGCTGCCGTCGGTTGCGGTTGCCGTCAGCACCGTTTCGAACGACAAAGCAGTTGCATCGTAGATTTCCTCGTTGCCTGCCGCCAGATAAGCCTCTTTTGCCGCCTCTAAGTCGGCAGCGATGCTTTCCGGAGTGATATGCAGCGTAAATTCGGCATATTTGTTTCCGAGTTGCGAAACTGCGACGGATTTGCTGACTGTCGAGTTGCCCGTTGCGGTGATGACGATATTGCCTACGCGCTTTTCATCCCCGGTATTCGCCGCTGCCGTGTAGGAGATGATTCCGTCGGCATACGATACCGTAATCCAGTCGGCGTCGGACTTAACTTCCGGTGCGCCCGTCGCGCAAGCCACTGTAAGTGCAATCTCGCCGCTGCCGCCGTTGCTGCCGAGCGAAATGTGGTCAGGCTCAGCCACGATATTCGGTGCAGGATTCACGTCGAGTTCGCTTACATAGAGATTGTAGCAACTGCTCACCGAACCGTTGGACAATACGATTCGCACCTTGCCCTCTGCCGGTGCATTCGCTGCATCGAAATAGAGACTTGCACCGTCCGGATTCGCAGGGCTGCCGCCGAGTACCTGCTTCTCGCCGATTTGGGTCTTGGTTCCGTCGGCACCTATGACGTAGACGTCGATGTCGCAGGTGGCGGTTCCCGAAGACATGCCGCCGTGAACCTTGATATTGTTTATGCCCTTGAATATGTTTTTCGATTCGATAACGACTTCACCGGTTCTGAAATTCGATACCGACATTTTCTGCGTATAAATGTCGCCTACCTTGTCTGCGGAAGGGGAAACGGTTGTCGGCTGCGTGCCGTTGGATACGCAGTACAGCGTGAAATCTGCGGTCGGCATACCCTCCGACGTTCCCCATGTGGCAACGGCGCTCAGGCTCGTGAAGAATCTTCCTTCGCTGTCGCCGCCGTTCGATGCGGTGTGCGTGTTGTGCTGCCAGAGTTGTCCGCCGGTCAGGTCGATGACGGAATACTGATATACCGCGAGCGACTCGCTTGCTTCGCCGTTGCCCTTCGCGCTGACGATGATATTGCCCACACGCTTTTCTGTCGCCGTATTCGCATCCGCCGTATAGGTGATTACGCCGTTGTCGATGGTCGCTCTGAGCCAATCGACGTCGGTCGTAACCGTCGGAGTCTCTTTTGCGCAAACTACCGAAACGTTCGTCGTGCCGGAGCAAGCCTCGTGTCCGAGTTCGATTGCATCCGATTCGAACGTAATGCCCGGTTCCGGATTCACACACAATTGACCGATATAAAGATATGAAGATGAACTGGATGTGTCGCTGAAATTGTCGAACGTAATCTTGACGATACCCTCCGACGGAGTGTCGGCTCCTAATTCGAAATAGTAGTTCGTTCCTTCAGCATTGCCGTCGTTCGTAACCTTCTGTGCCTTGCCCAAAAGATGCTTGGTGCCCTTCTTGTCGATAATTGCTGCGGATATGTCGCAGGATTTCGTGCCCAAATCCCAGGAATAGTGGTTTCCGGCATTGACCTTGATGCCCTCGATGCCTTTGTATATTGCAGCCGAGGTGATGGTGATGTCGCCTGCGCTGACGCCCGAGTTAGCGACGTCCTGTACTGCGCGGTTCTTGAAATTGTAATATCTTCCGTTGTTGCCCGTACTTTCAGAGTATGCGAGCGAATAGGTCATGGTCTTTACGCCTTCGCCCGTTCCCCAGTCAGCAGTCGAAAGGTCTTTCGTGAAGAACTGGCTCTCGCCGGTTGCCGCATACGCTGCATCGGTGTCGTGCAACCATGTTTTTCCGCCTGTCAGGTCGATATCGGTAGACTCCGATATATCTCCGTCTTTATGATTTATGACTGGCTTAGCGATTTTCGAGCGTTCGATTTTCAAACCTTTGCGCACGAAAGAGAGTTTGTGTCCCGATGTCGCTACATCGATGGTTACGTCGTACGTTCCGGGATTGGCAACGAACCAGCCTTTGAAATCCTTCAAAGCCGCTGTACCGTCGCAGATGAGCGAAATAGAGTTCGCGGTCGCGCCGTCGGTGATTGCGAATTCAGGCGAGAATACGTCTTTGTTGAGGTCGATTTTGAATTTGCCTGCGATGTTCTGCGCCTCGCCTGTCGCGGTGATTGTAACCTTGCTTACGGTTTCATCTGCTATGTCCTGCGGAAGAGTGCCGAATCCTATGCAGCCGAAACCGAAGATATGGGCGAACGTAATCTCTGCATCGGCAGTCCATTTATAATAATAATAACCTTCCCAATCGTCGTATCCGCTGTCGTATTCCTTGGCTGTAACCTGCACCTGCTTCATCAGCATGACGTCCGCTGCGCCGTCCCAAGAAGTCTGCGACGGAGTCTGATTTGTCGCGAGTTTTACCTCTACGTCGAGCAGACTGTAGTTAGAGGTGTTGCCGATTGCCGAATACGGGTAAAGACCGGCGAGATATACGGTCTTTCCTGTGTCCGAGTCCAGATCGACGGTTCCGCTGAATATCGGTTTGTCCGCCGTTTCGTCTGCGATTGTCAGCACGCCGTAGGTAAAATTGTTCTCTCCGTTCGTCTCTTCTGCCGTTCCCGTGGCGATGACGCCGAGTTTGTCGCCCTTCTCCCATGCGATATGGCTGTCGCCGTCGAATACGGCACGCGTATCTTCGCCTACCGTGAGGTTGAGTTCCAACTTGCTGCCTTTTGCCGGGGCAACGGTTGCCGGTGCTTCGTTCAAATCTTTCGAACATCCGGCGAAAATGGCGAGCGCGGTCGCTGCGTATAATATTTTTTTCATAATTCTCTCCATTTTTTTAAGTTTACCAATTGTATTCTCCATCGCCAGGGGTGATTGGGTCGCCGTGGTCTCCATAGCCCGATGCCAGAAAACCGGTCTCGATGTTTACGCACAACTCCCGAAATGTCGGTGTTGCGTACTCTTTTCCGTTGTTTCTCATAATACACATTTTATTTAGTGGTTTGCTCTATTAAAATTGTTCGTTTCGTTCGCTCAGAATGCGAGAATCGGACGCGCATAGCACTCGCCGTCCATCCACTCCTCCATACACTCTATCAGTCCGCCTTTTCCTGCCGTTGCAGCGGTGTCGCCGATATTGAATATGCATGCCGACTCTCCCGGAGTGTATGAAGATGATGTCCAAATCGGAGCCTCTCCGTGGTAAGAGGACTGACGTTTCAGGTCTTCTCTCTGTCCCTCCGGAATCATCGAGAATTTCTCGTTGAAGGCGGCGATTACGTCGTATGATACGCGTGTCGATATGTAATATGTAGCGTCGTATCCGAGCGTCCTGTTCTCTGCCAGATAGGCGGCGACTTCATTGCCGCACAGATTGGCGAGCATGTCCCAAACCTGTCCCGTTGCCGGCAGGAACCATCCGCTCGTCGTGGTAGGTGCGGTCGGCTGGAAATCGGTCGTCGTCCAGTCGAAAGC
>CAYRSF010000005.1:0-24422 GCA_964427035.1 uncultured Alistipes sp. | reverse complement strand
ACGCCAACCGTCGCAATATTCCGTATGTCGCAATCATCGGCAGCAACGAACTCGCAGAGGGCAAGGCTACGCTGAAAGATATGCGCAACGGCTGTCAGACGAGCATAGCGGCAGATTCGCTCGCAGAATATATAAAATAATTAAAACCTGTATGAAACATTTGCTGGCGCGTATCGTCGTCTTATCGTCGTTTCTTGCGGCATGTTGTCTGCAAACGGGATTTGCACAGACCAAACAGAACGACGACGCGTTGCAGCAGTTGCGCAAACTGAATCAGGTTTACCGTTATCTCAACGCCGCATATATAGATGATATCGAAATGTCGCCGCTCGTCGAAAAGGCGGTCGTGGCGATGTTGCAGGAACTCGATCCGCACTCGACCTATATATCTCCCGAGGAGATGAAATCGGTGAATATTCAACTCGACGGCGAATTCAGCGGCATCGGCATCGAGTTCAGAGTGCTTCGCGATACGATTATCGTAACGAATACCGTTGCCGGCGCACCGGCTGCCGATGTAGGCATATTGCCGAATGACCGCATAGTCGCTATCGACGGCAAGAGTGCGGTCGGAATCAAAATGGCAGAGGTGCCGAATCTTTTGCGCGGGAAAACCGGTTCCAAAGTCGATGTCGATGTAGTGCGTCATGGATTCGGCGGGAAATTGAAATTCACGATTACACGCGATAAAATTCCCATGCATACGATAGATGCCGCCTACAAAATCGGCAGCGATATCGGATACGTGAAAATCAACAGATTCGGACATACCACTTCGCGCGAATTCGCAGATGCGGTGCGCAAACTGAACGGAGTGAATTCGTTCATTATCGATTTGCGCGGGAACGGCGGCGGCATAATGTCGGCGGCTGTCGAAATCGCCGAAAACTTTCTTCCTCTCGGCGCGACCATCGTATCGACCGAGGGTCGCGCGGTTCCGCACAGAAGCGTAAAAAGCCGCATCGACGGTTCGCTGCAACATGAAAATGTCGTCGTACTGATAGACGAAAACTCAGCCTCGGCAAGTGAAATTCTGGCGGGGGCATTGCAGGACTGGGACCGCGCCGTCATAATCGGTCGCAACAGTTTCGGCAAAGGTCTCGTTCAGCGGCAATTCGAGTTCGACGACAAGTCCGCCGTGAGAATTACCGTCGCCAAATATCTTACACCGAGCGGACGTGCGATTCAGCGTCCATACGAAAAGGGGCATCGCGACGAATATTACAAATCATACCGCGACCGCATTTTGCATCCCGATTCCGTGCGGCATGATGCGGCATCCCCGAAAATATTCCGCACACTCGTTCTCAACCGCGAAATCACCGAGGGCGAAGGAATCGTTCCCGACATAACGATTCCTGCCGATACGATGCGTATCCCGCCGTATGTAACGGGTATCGTCGGCAAGGGCTTGCTTCATGAATATCTGTACGATTATCTCGAACGGAATGCGGCGCATTTGTCGAAACAGTACGCGTCGTTCGAACGATACGAACGCGATTTCGTGGCAGACGACCGTATGTTGTCCGAACTGTCGGATATTGCAAAACGTGCAGGCGTCGATATGACCGGCTCGGATACGGCGTCCAGCGACGGATTTTTGCGCGTTTATTTGAAGGCTCTGATTGCCCGACGGCTGTTTTCATCGGACGAATATTACAGAATCATAAATAGTTATGACGACAAGCCATTCAATCGGGCGGTCGCCGTATTGTCCGACTGGGCAAACTCCGGAAAGAAGATTATCGGTCGTTGAAACGATAAAATTCATTAAAAATATTGTTTTATAATAAATTTATTGTTAAATTCGCATTGTTAAAAAATAATACTGCGAATTATGTCTACTTACTCTACTCCCTATCGCGAGGTCGAGGAGTTCGGCGACCAAATCCTTTCAAGGGCGGTCAAAGCCGGACACAGGACTTATTTTTTCGATGTGCGGGCAACAAGAGGCAACGATTATTTTCTGACGATTACCGAAAGCCGCAAGAAAACCAACGATGACGGAAGCATCGGCTTCGAGCGGCACAAGATATTTCTTTACAAAGAGGATTTCGCAAAATTTTCGCGCGGATTGTCGGATGCGATAGAGTTCATCAAGCGCAATAAACCCGAATTTTTCGAGTGTCATAAATTGTCGCAAAATGCGACGGAGGGCAAAAGCAGCGACGAAGAATCCGAAAAAAAATACTTTGCCGCCGAATCGCAGTGCAATACGGCACAAAATAAGTGATAGGCGCATAATCGAGCGGCAAATTCGTATAAGTTCGATTTTGAAAATTTATATTAACGCGTTACCTTTGCGGATATGAATTTCATGAAAAAATTATACGACTGGATGCTTTCGTGGAGCGAATCGCGGTGGGGGGCGTTGGCTTTGTTCATCTTCGCATTCGCCGAATCTTCGTTTTTCCCTATTCCGCCGGATGTGCTTCTGATTGCCCTGTGTATCGGTGCGACGGCAAAATCGTTCCGTTTCGCGGCTATATGTCTTGCCGGGTCTGTCGTCGGCGCAGTCGCCGGTTACAGCATCGGTTATTTCCTGTGGCAGTCGCCGTCGGGCGAATATACCGCGTTGGCGAATTTCTTTTTCGAGCACGTATTCTCCGTGGAGTCGTTCGACAAGGTGTCGGAACTCTACAACCGCTACAATTTCTGGATAATTTTCACGGCGGGATTCACCCCTCTGCCCTACAAACTGTTCACGATTACCGGCGGACTGTTTCATATCGACTTCGCGATGTTCATCATCGCATCGGTCGTTTCGCGAGGTTTGCGATTCTTCCTGTTCGCTGCATTGATATGGAAATTCGGCGGTCCGATAAAGACTTTCATCGACAAATATTTCAATATACTTGCGATTCTGTTTACCGTGATTCTTATCGGTTCGTTCTTTCTGGTAGGCAAACTCGTTTAGTGCAATGAAACATTTCGGTCTTATCGGATATCCTCTGATTCATTCGTTTTCGGCTCGCTATTTCAACGAGAAGTTTAGAAACGAACGAATCGATGCCGAATACTCTCTGTTAGAAATGGCATCTATCGATGAACTCGAAAAACGCATTGGCGGATTGTCGGGATTCAACGTTACGATTCCTTACAAAAAGGCGGTGATACCCCGTCTCGCACGAATATCGGACGAAGCACTCGCTGTCGGAGCGGTAAACTGCGTGAAAGTCGAGCATGACGGAAAACTGCACGGATACAATACCGATGTGGAGGGAATCAGAGCGACGCTGGCACGGTGCGGCAATCTGTCCGGCACGAAGGCCTTGGTTCTCGGCAGCGGAGGTGCGGCGGCAGCAGTAGAGTTCGTTCTGAAAGAAATCCGCATCGATTACCTTACGGTATCGCGCAACAGCGACCGGGGCGATTGCACATACTCCGATTTGACATCCGGTCTAATCAGAGGGCATCGCCTGATTGTCAATACGACTCCGCTCGGAATGTACCCGGAAACGGATGCGATGCCCGATATACCCTACTCGGCACTCACCGGCGAACATATTCTGTTAGACCTTATCTACAATCCGGAGCAGACCCGTTTCCTGCAAGAGGGCGCATCGAGAGGCGCACGCACTTTCAACGGACGCGAAATGTTCGTCCGTCAGGCGGAAGCCTCATGGCGAATCTGGAATCAGTGATCCAGCCTCAAAACCTTTCTGGCACGCAACGCATCATCGCGTCGGACGAGCAGTTGAGCCGGAATAGCACCCAAATAGATATCCGACGTGTGTTCGTTGTATATCTCCGCATGAATTTTCGCATCCGTCAATGCGCTTTTCGCCGTTTCCGCCTCCATAGACGTACTGTACTCGGCAATTACAATCAAATCGTTGTCCTGCATAATCCTCCTAATTAAATTGTGTTTTGTTGAAAACTTGCAACTCTCCTGCCGTAAAAGTATGGAAAAATTTCATATATTTGTCAAGAATAAGTTTTTTACAAAATGCACGATTTCGTCCATCTTCACGTACACACGCAATATTCCATTCTCGACGGTCAGGCGAGCATTCCCCGGCTCGTGGACAAGGCGATAGCCGACGGTATGAGAGGAATCGCCATTACCGACCACGGCAACATGTTCGGAATAAAGGAGTTTTGGAATTATGTCGGCAAGGTGAACGACAAGAAGCATAAGAAATTGAAGGAGATGAAGGCTCTCGCCGCATCGCTCGATGCGCTGCGCGCCGAGCAGCCCGACATCACCGACTATCTCAATCGTCTCAAAGCGCAGGCGGAGTTGTTGAGAAAGCAGGTCGAGGATAAGAACAATACGAATCCCGAAGCCGAAAAGGAACTCTCGGGCGTTACATCGCGAATCGCCGAAATCGAAAGCATGGAGAAGGAGTTCGGCTGCAATCAGGACGTCGCCCGCGATAAAATCGCGGCGGAAGAAGCGGTGCCGGATTTCAAGGCGATTATAGGCTGCGAGGTGTATGTGGCTCACAATGGATTGAATATTAAAAATTCCAAGGAGGACCAGAGCGGCTATCACCTGATATTGCTTGCGAAGAATCAGGTCGGATACCACAATTTGATAAAAATCGTGTCGAAAGCGTGGACAGACGGTTTCTACATGCGTCCGCGAACCGATCATGCCGAACTCGAAAAATACCACGAGGGCATTATCTGCTGCTCGGCTTGTCTGGGCGGGGAGATACCGAAATTGATAACGGCAGGACAAATCGAGGCAGCCGAAAAGAGCATTCTGTGGCATAAAAGCATATTCGGGGATGACTATTATCTCGAATTGCAGTTGCACAAAGCGACCGTGGAACGTGCGAACCATGAGGCGTACCCAATGCAGTTGGAGGTAAACAGACACCTCGTGGAGTTCTCGAAGAAACACGGCATAAAACTGATATGTACCAACGATGTACATTTCGTGGACGAGGACGATGCGGAAGCGCACGACCGTCTGATTTGCCTCAATACGGGACGCGACTTGGATGATCCGAAACGAATGCTCTATTCGAAGCAGGAGTGGATGAAGACACGGGCGGAGATGAACGCCATATTCGCCGATTATCCGGAAGCACTGACCAATACGGTCGATATATGCGACTCCGTCGAGAGTTACACTATCAATCACGCGCCGATTATGCCGACGTTCAGCATTCCGGAGGATTTCGGAACAGAGGAGGAGTACCGCAGCCGTTTGACGGAAAAGGATCTGTTCGACGAGTTCACGCAGGATGAAAACGGCAATGTCGTGGTCAGCGAAGAAGAGGCGAACAAAAAAATCGCCAAATTAGGAGGTTACGACAAGTTATATCGTATAAAACTCGAAGCCGACTATCTTGCGAAACTCACGATGGACGGCGCGAAGAAGCGTTACGGCGACCCGCTGTCCAATGAGGTGGCTGAACGGCTGAAATTCGAGTTGCACGTGATGAAGACCATGGGTTTCCCGGGGTATTTTCTCATCGTGCAGGATTTCATTTCGGCAGCGCGCAACGAACTCGACGTGTGGGTGGGACCGGGTCGAGGGTCGGCGGCAGGTTCGGCAGTGGCATATTGTCTGGGAATTACACAAATCGACCCTATCGCCTACGATTTGCTGTTCGAGCGATTCCTCAATCCCGACCGTATTTCGCTGCCGGATATAGATATCGATTTCGATGACGACGGTCGCGGACGGGTGCTCGACTGGGTAACGAAAAAATACGGCAAGGAGAAGGTCGCCCATATCATCACTTACGGTACGATGGCGACGAAAATGGTGCTCAAAGACGTCGCCCGTGTGCAGAAACTGCCGTTATCGGAATCAGACCGTTTGTGCAAACTCGTTCCGGACAGAATCGCCGACCCGAAAGATAAGGAGAAAACGCTGAAAATCAATCTTACGAATGTCATCAATGCCGTTCCGGAGATGCAGGAGGCTGAACATTCGGATAATCCGATTCTGCGCGATACCATAAAGTACGCCCGCAAACTCGAAGGCAATGTGCGCGGTACCGGCGTTCATGCCTGCGGTACGATTATATGCCGGGACGACATCACCGATTGGGTTCCGGTGAGTACGGCCGACGACAAGGAGACCGGGCAGAAAATGCTCGTTACGCAGTACGAGGGTTCGGTTATCGAAGATACGGGATTGATAAAGATGGACTTCCTCGGATTGAAGAATCTTTCGATTCTTAAAGACGCCGTCGAGAATATACGTCGGACGAAAGGGATGGAGGTGGATATCGATCATATCCCGATAGACGACCCGAAAACATACAAACTTTACAGCGACGGTCGAACGATAGGCACATTCCAGTTCGAGTCCATCGGCATGCAGCGTTATTTGCGCGAACTGAAACCTTCGACGTTCGAAGACCTCATAGCGATGAATGCGTTGTACCGTCCGGGACCGATGGACTACATTCCGGATTTCATCGACCGCAAGCACGGGCGCAAACCTATCGAATACGATATACCGGTAATGGAAAAGTATCTGAAAGATACCTACGGCATTACGGTATATCAGGAGCAGGTCATGCTCTTGTCGCGCCTGCTCGCGAACTTTACCCGTGGCGAATCCGACACCCTGCGCAAGGCGATGGGTAAAAAAATCAGGTCGAAACTGGACGAATTGCAGCCGAAATTCATATCCGGCGGTGTAAAGAACGGGCACAAGAAGGAGATTCTCGAAAAGATTTGGCATGATTGGGAGAAATTCGCTTCGTACGCGTTCAATAAGTCGCATGCGACGTGTTATTCGTGGGTCGCATATCAAACCGCATATCTGAAAGCCAACTATCCGTCGGAATACATGGCCGCTCTGCTCAGTCGAAACCTTAACAACATAGATACACTGACGGTTTATATGGGCGAGTGCAAGAATATGGGCATCAATGTACTCAGCCCTGACATAAACGAATCGACGCTTTATTTCTCATCCAATAAGGACGGCGATGTGCGATTCGGGCTCGCGGCAATCAAGGGCGTGGGCGAAGCAGCGGTTATGTCGATTATCTCCGAGCGGGAGAGGAACGGGCGGTTTAAGGACATGTACGATTTCATGGAGCGTATCAACTTCATGGTAATAAATAAAAAATGTCTTGAAAATATTGCTTACGCCGGCGGTTTCGATTCGATTATAGATTTCTCACGCTGCAAATTCTTCGCATCTGACATGCGGGATTCGTCGGCGGCAAGCGGGAATGCCACCGTGTTCCTCGATTTGCTGATGCGCTATGGTCAGCGGGTGCAGGCGGAAAAAAGCAACGCCCAGCAGAGTCTTTTCGGCGGCGATTCGGGCAGCGTGGATATTCAGAGACCGACCGTGCCGGTGTGCGAGGAGTGGAACAGGCTGGAACTGCTCAACAAGGAAAAGGAGGTTATCGGACTTTATCTGTCATCGCATCCGCTCGATGAATACAAGGCGATTATCAACAGCATGTGCAACGGGCAACTGTGCGACCTTAAAAATTTGAACGACCACGAAGGCAAAGAGATAGTCGTTGCGGGAGTCGTTACCGACACTGCGAATCTCACGACCAAGACGGGGCAGCCGTTCGGCAAATTCAAAATGGAGGATTACAGCGGAGAACACGATTTCAATCTGTTCCGCAAGGATTACGAGATGTTTCGCCCGTTTATGTTCAAGGAATACTTTTTGCTGGTTCGTGGTCGCGTACAGCCTCGACCGTACAAGGACCAGCAGGTGCTGGAATACAAAATTTCGTCGATTCGGCAACTGTCCGAGGTTCGCGAAAACATTAAGGAGATTTGCATAAGCGTTCCTGTCGAGGCTGTCAGTCGCGCATTTATCGACGACATAACGGCAGTCGTCAAAAAATCGAAGGGCAAAAGCCTGTTGAAATTGATACTGTGCGACATGAAGGACGGTGTTTCGCTGAATATGTTTTCCCGAAAGCACAAGGTCGCATTGACGAAGGAACTGACGGACTTTATCGACGCAAACGAATTGAAATATACTATAAGTTAAATTTACAAACAATTAATAAACAACATTATGGCAATAGCAATCAATAACGGGAATTTCGAGGCTTTGAAAAGCGATTCCAAACCTTTGGTAATCGACTTCTGGGCCGAATGGTGCGGACCCTGCCGAGTGGTATCCCCTATCGTGGACGAACTGGCGGCGGAGTATGAAGGGCGAGTAAATATCGGCAAATGCGACGTGGACAGCAATGACGACATCGTCGCCTCGTTCCGTGTGCGCAACATTCCGACGATTGTCTTTTTCAAGAATGGCGAACAGGTGGACAAGCATGTCGGCGCAATCTCCAAGAACGATTTGAAAGCGAAAATCGACGCACTGCTGTAACGACACGACCGAAATGCGAATCGGCATTACCGCCGATTATAAAAAACAAACCGTCCATGCTGTTTATGGACGGTTTGTTTAATATAGGTCTACCCTATTTGTTTTCGCTTTCGATTAGCGAAATCGAACGCTGGATGAAGTCGGAAAGATTCTTTCCTTTCAGCATGCCGTTGGACAGCAGCGCAAGGTCGATAATCTGACGCACGAGACCGTTGGCATTGCCTATCGCTTTCAGACGCTCGTTGCGTTCGTCGCGCAGGGTAACGACTTTCTTCGACAAGTCTTCGCGCATCGTCTTCTCCTCGGCACTCAAATCGACCTCTTTCTTATCCTTTACGACCTCCTCGAAGCGTTTTTCCTCAGCGACAGCGGCATCGATTTTCTTGGTGATGCTCTTCAACTTGTCGCCGTATTCCTTTTCGACGTTCGACAGGATGTCGATAACAATCGGATGGTTGCCATTGACGGTTATCGTGAAATTGTCTGGCATCTGACCGTAGAACTGGCTCATTCCGCCGCCGCTCATCTTCGCCATCTCCTTCATGCGTCGCATGAACTCGTCCTGCGTGATGATGACCGGAGATTCGTCAGCCGACATGGCCTCGAATGCGATATTGTAGTGTATCTTGTCGTCGGTCGGCATCTGGCTTTCAAACACCGGACGCAGAATATCCTGCTGCGCTTCGGTGAGCGACATCTTCATCTCGTCCTTCTTCTGAATCAGTTTCTCGACGATATCGCTGTCCACACGGACGAAACGGGTTTTCTCGTGCTTCGATTCGTACCAGTTGATGTAGTGGCTGTCGAGTTGTCCGTTCATTTCGAGGACATCATACCCTTTCGCTTTCGCCGCTTCGAGGAACGAATGTTTCTCGACCGCATCGTCCACATAGAGGAATACCAGAGTGTCGTTCTTGTCGGTCTGATTCTCTTTGACCGCCGTCGTGTACTCCTCCGAGGTGAAATATTTGCCGTCGGTATTCTTCCACAGCATGAACGAAGCCGCTTTTTCGGCGAATTTTTCGTCGGTAAGAATGCCGTACTGGATGAAAATCTTCAAGTCGTCCCACTTCTTTTCGTATTCCGCGCGCATCGTGGTGAACAACTCGTTCAGACGTTCGGCCACCTTGCGGGTGATATAGCCGGAAATCTTCTTTACATTCGCATCGCTTTGCAGATAACTGCGCGATACGTTGAGCGGAATATCCGGCGAATCGATTACGCCGTGCAGCAGCGTAAGATATTCGGGAACGATTCCGTCCACCTGATCGGTAACGAATACCTGATTGCAGTACAACTGAATCTTGTTCTTCTGAATTTCGAAGTTGTTGTGGATTTTCGGGAAATAAAGAATGCCCGTCAAATGGAACGGATAGTCGATATTCAGATGGATATAGAACAGCGGTTCATCGCTCATCGGGTATAACTCCTGATAGAAATCCTTGTACTGCTGTTCGGTAATATCCGACGGCTTGCGGGTCCACAGCGGCTCTGTATCGTTGATGACATTGTCCTTGTCTGTATCGACATATTTGCCGTCCTTCCACTCCTTGACCTTGCCGAATACAATCGGAATCGGGAGGAAATGGCAATATTTTTTCAGCAAATCGCCGATTTTACTCTCCTCGCTGTACTCTGCGCAATCCTCCGACAGATGCAGAACGATGCTCGTCCCTCGGTCTCGGGATTCATCCGACTCCTCCATTTCGTATTCAGGCGAGCCGTTGCAACTCCAATGCACCGCTTTCGCATTCTCCTTATATGACTGCGTGAAGATTTCGACTTTGTCCGACACCATGAAAGCCGAATAGAAACCGAGTCCGAAATGCCCGATTATCGCCTGATTCTGATACTTGGCGAGGAACTCCTCTGCGCCGGAAAATGCGATTTGATTGATGTAACGCTCCACCTCCTCGGCTGTCATTCCGATTCCGCGGTCGGTTACGGTCAGCGTTTTATTTTTCGAATCGACATCGATGTGCACCGATATGTCTCCGAGTTCACCCGAAAACGCGCCGGTCGAAGATAGCGTTTTGAGTTTCTGTGTCGCATCTACGGCATTGGATACCAGTTCGCGAAGAAAAATTTCGTGATCCGAATAGAGGAATTTTTTGATTACGGGGAATATGTTTTCCGTGGTTACCCCGATTTTCCCGTTTTCCATATTGTGTTAAGGTTTTAGTTGTTTTCTTTACGCACATTCTGATTTCAAACTGTGTGCCACCCGTTTTTATGCGGTCGCAATCTGCCATTATGTCATAGCATGTCAGAAAAGCAGGCGACACTGACGCATGATAGCGTCAGTGTCGCCCAATCCGGTAGAGAGCCGTTTAGTAATTCGGGAATTCGGCAGGTCGTTCCAGCGTCTGAGTATATGTCGTGCCGAACGGCGTCTTTACGGTAACCGTAACAGGGGAAGTCGCCGACTCGGTTTTCACGCGATACATGTGATCTACGGACGAATCGATATTGAAACGCTTGTCCGTTTTATCGCGTTTTCTCATACTCGGAGCGATAATTGCGACAGCCGCCAGCGGGTCGGAGTCCTTCACTCGCTCCAATTCGAGCGGCTTCCCGCTCTCGGTCGCCTCGACGGTCGTGCCGGCATCGCACATCCAGCAATTGATATAAACGAAATTTTCGAACTGCGCATCGCTATAATCCGTCTGATTCGGGAGCAGTTCGCGGGCATGTTTCAATAGTCCGCAGTCTTTGCTGTCGGTGTAGTAGCGGCGAACCGAGTTCATATCGTACATGCGTATCGGCGTGTCGTCGCGATGCCCGTAAAACGATTTGTCAATGATTTCATTTCCGTCGAAGGTGCAGAGAAGCAGACCTGCATCCGTTCCGTCGTCGCAGATATTGCGTCCCGTTCCGTTGCCGGCAGACCACAGTTCGCCGCATAGTGCCGGCACGTTGGTTTCGGTAATGTTCGGATGACCGGCGACCTCGAAAAAGTGGCTTTGGTGTTTGTGCCCTGAAAATATGCGCACGCAATCGAAATCTTTGAGAACATCTATCAGTTTTTCGTCTTCGCCTTTTTTGAGGGAACGGACGACATCGCCTTCGGCATCGCGTGCATGCAGCGGCGCATGTATGCAGACAACTATCGGAGTCGATTTGCCAATCGGTGCGAGATCCCTTTTAAGCCATTCGAGTTGCGCTTGCGAAACATAACAATCGTAATTGCGGGAGCCTGCGACGCCGGCAGCCTGTTTCATATTCTCTTTGCGTTCATTTTTATATACTATGTCGTCGAGCATCACGAAGTGCGTTCCGCCGATATTCATCGAATAAAATGTCGGACCGAATACCTCCCGCCATTTGTTTTCGGCGACGAAATCGGTATCCTTTCCGGCAGGAATCGACGGATCGTTATCATGATTGCCCATAATCGCATATACCGGTGTCGGATAGTCGCATTCAACCAGCAGTTCCGGGACCTTCGGCAGGTCGAATCCCGTCGCACGCCAGAACCTGTCCCATGTAATGTCGCCCAAACAAATCGTGTAGACCGGACGACCTTTCGCGCCGGCGACCGCTCTGTTTACCGCCGGCATGTGGTCGGTTCTGAAATAGTGCAAATCGTTGCGCCCGGAATCGTCGCACAGATGCGAGTCGGAACAGAAGATGACGGAGAACCGTTCGTCGTCAATCTTTTCGAGCGCGAAATCGTGGCGTTCGCACTTTTCGGCAGAGGCGGTCGTCGATGCCCAGAATTGCGGCATGACGCCGTTCCTGCAAACCGGAGCGAATCCGGAAGGCGCGGAAATATAGACAAGTCCGTAAGGCTTCGACGAAACCATTCGGTAGATGCCGTTTTTGTCGGTCATGACGATATCGCGACCGTCGGTTACGGCAACGCCTTCGACGGGTTCATCGCCGCAATATACGGCACCGGTCAAGGTGATGCCTTTCGGACATTTGATTTTCTTCACCTTATCGCAATATCCGTCGGCGATGGATGCCAGCGACACGGATAACAGTACGACGGCAACTATCAGTCTTTTCATTTCAGGTCCTGATTTATGTATTGACCGCTATTCGTTTTGCGCGAAGTATTTATAAAACAGAGGTATGGTGCGCAGCCCTTTATCGAACTGTTCCAGCCCGTAACTCTCGTTCGGGGAGTGTATCGCATCTTCCGCCAGTCCGAATCCGAGCAGCAGCGATTTTGTGCCGAGAATGCGTTCGAATCCGCTGATAATCGGAATCGAACCGCCCGAATAAAACGGCAGCGGCTTCTTGCCGAAACTCTCCTCGATTGCGCGCTCCGCAGCCTTGTATGCCGGCATATCGGTCGGTGCGACATACGGTGCACCGCCATGCAGGAACCGGACATCGATTTTCACGCTCTTCGGAGCGATGGCTCTGAAATGTTTCTCGAACAACTCGGCAATCTCCTCGAAATCCTGATTCGGGACAAGGCGCATGGATATCTTTGCCGACGCCCGGGACGGAATAACTGTTTTCGTTCCCTCCTCGGTGTATCCTCCCCAAATGCCGTTCACATCGAGCGAAGGGCGGATTCCGGTGCGTTCGATAGTCGTATATCCGCTTTCGCCTTCGACGTCATCGATGTCGAGTGCGGATTTATATTCGTCGAGCGAGAACGGGGCTTCGTTGAATGCCCTGCGTTCGGCATCGGTAAGGTTGCGAACCTTGTCGTAGAACCCCGGAATCGTTATGCGCCCTGCATCGTCGGTGAGCGAAGCGACCAGCCGGGACAATACATTGGCAGGATTGGCGACGGCACCTCCGAACAGTCCGGAATGCAGATCCTTGTTAGGTCCCGTAACCTCTACCTCCATATAAGTCAAACCGCGCAACCCGCAGGTTATCGACGGTGTATTCATCGAAATCATCGATGTATCGGATACGAGAATCACGTCCGCTTTAAGCATATCCCTGTATTGCTCGCAGAATTCGTAAAGGCTTGCCGAACCGATCTCCTCCTCGCCTTCGAGCATGAATTTGACGTTGCATGGCAGCGAATCGGTCGCGCACATAGCCTCGAAAGCCTTGATGTGCATGAACGACTGTCCCTTGTCATCATCCGCGCCGCGCCCCCAAATGCGATTGTCCCTGATTTGCGGCTCGAACGGCTCGGTTCGCCACTCCTCGCGAGGATCTACGGGCATCACGTCGTAATGTCCGTAAACAAGCACCGTTTTGGCTGACGGCGATATTGTTTTTTCGGCGAAAACCACAGGATTTCCAGCCGTCGGCATCACTTCCGCACGATCTGCACCGGCATTCATCAATGCGACCGCAAGATGTTCGGCGCATCGAATCATATCCTCTTTATGTTCGCTTTGCGCGCTAATCGAAGGAATGCGGAGCAATTCAAACAATTCACTGATGAACCGCTCTTTATTGTCATTTATATAAGTTTGTACTTTATCCATTGTCATTCTGTTTTGTTAAGCGTGTAATTGTCTTTAAGAACTCCGTCAGCCATGCGGCCGTCGGCATCGAGCATCCGCAATGCGGAACCCGATTTGAGAAAACGGTACCGGAACATGCCGTTATCGTCCGCGATAAGCGACACTGTATCGCCTCCGACATCATAACTGCCCGATTCCGAGAACGAAATGTCGCGTTCAAGATATTCGGAATTCATCGTATATCTGCCGTTATCGCGCAACATCAATTCGATTTTTATTCCGGGACCGTCGGCGGCAGGAATGACACCTTCGTAAAGACCGGCGACACCTTTGGCGTTATGACATCCGAAAAATGCGAGAGCGGCGAATGCCGCAATTAAAGTTTTGCGCGATATAAGCATGATAAATCTACATTAAATGTTACAAATACTTTCGATTTCAGCGATGAATCTCCGGGCGAGCGAATCTGCTTCATCCATAGATTTCGCTTCGGTATAAATGCGTATAATCGGTTCGGTATTCGACTTGCGCAAATGCACCCAACAATCTGCAAAATCAATCTTTATGCCATCTATATCGTTTATTTTCTCGCCTGCATATTTTTTCTTTATTTCAAGCAATACTTTATCCACATCGATAGACGGAGTAAGAGCAATCTTGTTCTTGGATGCGAAATATGCAGGATACGTCTTGCGCAATTCGGTCATTGTCATGCCTTTTTTCGCAAGATACGTAAGGAATAGTGCAACTCCGACAAGGGCATCGCGACCGTAATGCAATTCAGGATAAATCACTCCGCCGTTGCCTTCGCCGCCGATTATCGCGCCGACCTCTTTCATCTTTGCAACCACATTGACCTCTCCTACCGCTGATGCCGAATAAACGCCTCCGTGAGCGACGGTTACATCATGCAATGCCCGCGACGAACTCAAATTGGAAACGGTATTGCCGACTTTCTGCGACAGAATGTAATCTGCAACGGCGACGAGCGTATACTCCTCGACGAACATCGAACCGTCTTCGCTTACGAATGCGAGACGGTCTACATCCGGATCGACAACGACGCCGAGATCAGCCTTTTCGCGAACTATGACTTCTGAAATCTCCGTCAGATTCTCGGGAAGAGGTTCGGGATTATGGGCGAACTGCCCGGTCGGTTCGCAATTCAATTCGACGACTTCGCAGCCGAGTTCGCGCAACAGTTTCGGGATTACGACCCCTCCGATAGAATTTACGGCATCCACCACGACCTTGAATTTGCGTTTGCGAACGGCATCGACTTCTACCGTCGGAAGAGATAATACCTGTTTTATGTGTGTGTCATTGAACGATTCGCGTGAGAGAACCTTGCCGATATGGTCTATATCGGGATATGCGAAATCGCCATCCTCGGCAAGAGCGAGCACCTGTTTTCCTTCGGCATCGTTAAGGAATTCGCCCTTTTCATTGAGCAGTTTCAAGGCATTCCATTGCTTCGGATTGTGTGATGCCGTAATTATGATTCCGCCGTCGGCATGATGCGTGATGACTGCCATTTCCGTTCCCGGGGTCGTGCACAGACCGATGTTGATAACGTCTGCACCGCAGCCGAGCAGCGTGCCTTCGATGAGGTCGTTCACCATTTCGCCCGATATGCGGGCATCGCGACCGACCACGATTTTGAGACGTCTGCCGCTGTTTTTATCGCTGATGAAACGGGTATATGCCGCCGTGAATTTTACGATGTCGATAGGCGTCAAATTGTTGCCGGATTCGCCGCCTATCGTTCCGCGGATGCCGGAAATTGATTTGATCAAGGTCATAGTTATGAGTATTTTTATTTATTAAATAAAAAAGTTTTGCAGAATTTTTGAATTTCGTTGTAAAAATATTACTTTTATGCCAAATATGCAATTTAAAAACAGAGAGCAAAACATGAAAATCATGGAAAGCGAAAGAATAATTCCGGCATCGGAACTGATTATCAACAGCGACGGTTCGATATTTCATCTTCATCTCAAACCGGAGCAACTCGCCGATATAGCGATACTTGTTGGCGACCCGGCACGTGTCGCGATGGTAGCGTCGTTCTTCGACACGAAAGAGTGCGAAGTGTCCAATCGCGAATTCAATACCGTTACGGGAACTTACAAGGGCAAACGCATGACGGTAATGTCCACCGGTATCGGCATCGGCAATATCGACATATCCGTAACCGAACTCGATGCCTTGGCGAATATAGATTTCTCGACCCGAAAAGTCAAATCGGAATTCCGCCGTCTCACCCTCGTGCGGCTCGGCACGTCGGGAGCATTGCAACCCGACATCGAGGTCGGCGAACAGGTTTTCTCGCGCACTTCGGTCGGGTTCGACGGTCTGCTCAACTACTATGCGGGGCGCAACGACGTATGCGATCTCGCTATCGAAAAGGCATTCATGCAGCATACCGGCTGGAACGAACTGCTGCCTAAACCGTATTTCATCGACGCCGACAAAGGGCTGTTCGATCTGTTCAGGGATATAACCCGCGAAGGAATCACCATAGCGGCTCCCGGATTCTATGCCCCGCAGGGTCGCTGGGTTCGCCTGCAACCGCAGGATGTCGATTTGAACGAAAAAATCGAGAGTTTCGAGTATGAAGGCCGCAGAATCACCAATTTCGAAATGGAGGGGTCGGCTTTGGCTGGACTTGCCGCACTTATGGGACACCGGGCGGCGACTGTCTGCACGATTATAGCGCAGCGAATCGCGAAGGATGCCTGCACGGACTACAAGCCGTTCGTGCGCAAGATGATCGAGAATGCGCTCGACAAACTCGCGACATTGTAATATAATGAAACGGAAATAATATAAACAGAAATATAAGGAAATATGAAATTTACAGTATCAAGTTCCGCACTGCTGTCCCTGTTGGCGACGACAGGTAAAGTAATAAACAGTAAGAATACGCTCCCGATTCTCGACTACTTCTTGATGGAGTTGAAGAACGGAGAGTTGAAAGTTACGACTTCCGATCTCGAAACCACGCTGGTCGGGACTCTTAAAGTGGATAACGTGGAGCAGGAAGGCATGGTCGCAGCACCCGCAAAACTGATGCTCGACGTCCTGAAAGAGTGTTCGGAGATGCCGCTCGTACTGGAAGTGAACAGCGGGAACTGGGAAATCAAAATCAGTTGGAAAAGCGGAGGTTCGTCCGTTCCGGGCGCAAATCCGGTAAGTTATCCGACCGTACAGACGCTTTCGGACGAGAAAACCGACGTAACTCTGGATGTCGATACGCTCGTAAACGGAATCAACAAAACCATATTCGCTACCGCAGATGACGAATTGCGTCCGGTTATGAACGGCGTTTTCGTGAGCCTCGACGAGAAGTTGCTTACATGCGTCGCCACGGATGCCCATAAATTAGTCAAATATTCGACCGATTGCGAATGCGGCACCAAAGCATCGTTCATTTTGCCGAAGAAACCGGCGAACCTGCTGAAAACGATGCTGCTCAAAGAGGAGGGCGACGTGCGGATGAGTTTCGACAAGAACAACGTTCTGTTCCGTCTCAAAAACAGCACGCTTATCTGCCGACTTATCGAGGGCAACTACCCTAACTACAATGCGGTGATTCCGGCTGCCAATCCGAACAAGATGCTTATCGACCGCATCGAACTCGTAAACGGCATCAAGCGTGTGGCGGTCTGCGCCAACCCTACGACGAACCTAATCAAGATGGACATTGCCGACAACAAGTTATCGCTGACGGCTCAGGATTTGGATTTCTACGTATCCGCCAACGAAACTCTCAGTTGCAGTTATGAAGGCGAACCTATTACAATCGGTTTCAAATCGACGTTCCTCGTCGAGATTCTCTCAAACATAGAGACGCCGACCGTTCTCGTGGAACTCGCCGATTCGACCCGTGCCGGAGTATTCAAACCGGTATACGACGACAAGCAGAACAGTGCGACGCTGATGCTGCTTATGCCGATGATGATTAACGCATAAGGCTGTCGGAATTATGAACTTGAAACTCAAACGGCCGATAATATTCTTCGATTTGGAAACTACGGGCGTCGATACGTCGCGCGATCGCATCGTCGAAATATCGATGGCGAAAATCATGCCCGACGGCGAGGAAATCGTTCGTACGCGACGTATAAACCCGACCATTCCCATTCCTGCGGAAGCATCGGCTATCCACCACATCACGGATGAAGACGTGAAGGAGTGCCCGACGTTCCGACAGATAGCAAAATCGCTTAAAAGTTTCATGGAGGGTTGCGATTTCGGAGGTTTCAATTCCAATCGCTTCGATTTGCCGTTGTTGGTCGAAGAGTTCATGCGTGCGGAAGTGGACGTGAATTTCCGCAACAGGAAATATATCGACGTGCAGAACATATTCCATAAAAAGGAGGAGCGGACGCTCGTCGCGGCATATCGATTCTATTGCAATAAGGAACTCGGCGATGCGGCGCACGGTGCGGAAGCCGACACGATAGCGACATACGAAGTGTTGAAAGCGCAACTGGACCGCTACCCCGATTTGGAAAACGACGTCGATTTCCTGTCGAAGTATTCGACTCGCAACGAAACGGCGGATTTTGCAGGTCGCATCGTTTTTAATGACAAGGGAGAGGAGGTCTTCTCATTCGGAAAGTATAAAGGCCGCTCCGTCGAGAAGATATTCGCAAGCGACCCGGGTTATTACGACTGGATGATGAACGGCGATTTCCCGCAATACACGAAGAAAGTGATAACCGAGATAAAACTTCGCGGAGTAAAGTGAACATGGTACGCAAACATATCGGCGCAGTGTTGTTCGCGGTGTTGTCGGGGCTCTGCACTTTGTCGGCTCATGAACGCATCGTTTATATCGACGGCGCGAGATACCGTATCCACGTAGTGGCGAAAGGCGAAACGCTCTATTCGCTGTCGAAAAGATACGATGTGGGTATCGACGAAATCATTGCGACGAATCCCGCTTCGGCGAACGGGCTGAAAATCGACCAAATGCTCAAAATCCCGTACGACGGCGATGCCGAGCGCAATGCGAAACGCCCGAGGAAACAGTTCGGAGTTCACATTGTCAAAAAAGGCGAGACCTTATACTCGATTTCGCGCATGTATTCGATATCTGTCGATACGCTTATTGCGGACAATGACGATCTCGATCCGTCGCATGTCGCTGTCGGGCGCAAACTCTACATCCGCAAAAGCGAGATGGGTCGAACCGATGCCGAGACGGCGAAAGACGAACTCGTAAAACACAGCGAAGCGATGTCTAACGTGGCGGACGGAGATTTCGCATACCATGTCGTGCATTCGGGCGAAACGCCGGCGAACATTGCCGAAAGATTCAATATTGCGGAGTCGCTGCTCCTCGAAATAAACGGCATGACCGACCCGTCCGAGATGAAAGAGGGGCTTATCGTCAAGGTTCCGAGACCGGACATGGCAAAAACGTCCGAAACGGCGGATTCTCAATCGGATGACAGCCGAATGCCCGTAACGTTCCGCTCGCTTTCCCGCGATGATACGGCGAAAATATCGTTGCTGCTGCCGTTGAGTGCGAACGGCAAACCTTCGCAAAATTACATCGACTTTTATCAGGGGTTCATGCTCGGGCTGGACACCGTTAGAATGAACGGTCATTCGGTCGATTTGCGGCTTTTCAATACAGGACACGATTACGGACGCATCGACGCGCTCGTCGCGGACGGCAGTCTGGACGGCTCGGATTTGATTGTCGGACCGGTTTACGAAGACGAACTGTTTCCGGTAGCGAAATATGCGGAGACCTATTCCATTCCCGTGGTTTCTCCGCTTGCCAACATTTCGGCGACACAGAGCAATGCGGTATTTCAAATGTCGCCCGATCATCTCGTCAAGTACGACAAAGTGCGCAGTCTGTTCGACGGCTCGAAACGGGTGGTTTTGATTTCGACTGACGATACAGACGAGGAATTCGAAGCGGAGATATTGCAAATGCTCGGCAATACTCCATATGACAGACATAAATACGTGTACGAACATCCGTCGATAGTGGAGCGTCGCATCAAATCGGGCGCATCGTACAACGGTCCGAGCGATTTGTCGCCGTTGTTGCAGAATGAACGCGAAAGCGTGTTCGTCATCCTGTCGGACAACGAGACCGATGTAGACCGCATTCTCGCAGCATTGGCTTCGGCGAAAATCTCTTTGACCGCCCGGTCGAGAAACGTAACGACATTTTCGGTATTGGGGAACAGCAAATGGAACAGATACCGCAACATCGACCGTTCCATATTCTTCGCTAACAACGTCGTTATGATTTCGACATATCATGCGGGACGGGACAATGCGAAGATAAAGGAGTTCGACAGCCGCTATGCATCGGCATTCGGGGCTGTCCCTACCCTGTACTCCTATCGGGGATACGACGCGGCAGTCATATTTGCCGAATCGCTTTACGAAGGAATTGAAACAGGTCTTGCGGGCAAACGATTCATTCCGTTGCAAACTCCATACGAATTCAGGTCGGGAGATGGCAATTCGATACGTTCCAATGCCGAATGGGTGCGCGTCAATTACAACAACGATTTTACAACGACGACAGAATAGGACTTATGGCCAATATCCCGAACAGCATACCCGAAAAAACTATCGAGCGATTGAGCGAGTACCGCAGAACACTCCTCGCCTGCCACAGACAGGGGATTACGCACGTCTTCTCGCATATACTGGCAGGCATCCACGGAATTACGGCCGTGCAGGTGCGGCGCGACCTGATGCTTATCGGATTTTCGAGCGATACCAAGAAGGGTTACGATGTCAAAGTTCTTATCGACTTCATCAACAACATTCTGTACAGCGAGAACGATATGAACATAGCCGTAATCGGAATGGGGCACCTCGGGCAGGCGATTACCAAATATTTCAACGGCAAGCAACTGAAACTGCGCATTACTGCGGCGTTCGACATCGATCCGGTCAAAGTGGGACACACTATCGACGATATTCCGTGCTATCACATGTCGGAATTCGAGGACGTCGTATCGAACAACGACATCAGTATCGTCGTGGTTTCATCGCCGACGAAAGTCGCGGCTGAACTCGTCGTTCCGATAATAAATGCAGGTATCAAGGGAGTGCTCAACTTCACATCCGCACCGCTCAATTTCCCACAGGGTATAGTTGTCGAAAACTACGACATTACGACCGTATTGGAGAAAGTCGCCTACTTCGTCAAGGCGAGCGAGGAGAGCAACAATAACCAATAGTACCAATGAAAATCGTTCACGGATTCGATTCTCTTCCGAAAATGCACCGACCGGCGGCAACGCTCGGTTCTTTCGACGGTGTGCATTGCGGGCATACGATTTTGCTCGACAAAGTGTCGCGGCTCGCCGCCGAATCCGACGGCGACAGTGTGGTGCTGACATTCGAGCCGCATCCGAGAATAACGCTGCACAAAGACGACGGTTTGAAACTGCTTACCACGTTCGAAGAAAAGGCGTATCTGCTCGAACGATGCGGTATCGATTACGTCATAATCATTCCCTTCGATGAAGAATTCAGCCGATTGTCGCGCGAAGAGTTCGTCGAGGAGTATCTGACCGGCAAACTCGGCATCGAAAAACTCGTTGTCGGGTACAATCACCATTTCGGACGCAACAAGGAGGGAGACTATTCGTTTCTTGCCGGTTCTGCCGGAATTGCGGTAGCAGAGGTAGAGCAGCAACTCGTAGGGTCGGACAAAGTCAGTTCGACGGTAATACGCCGGAGAGTGGAAAACGGCGACATGCGCAATGCCGTCCGGCTGCTCGGACATCCATATATTATAATCGGTATGACCGATGCCGAAGGGACGATTGCGACCGACCGGTACAAACTCTTGCCGCCCGACGGCGAATACGCAGCCCGCATAAACGGACAAAACGGGAAAATAGTCATAAATAACGGAAAGGTATGCCGCACGGGCATTCGTTCCGAAAAAGCGATATTGGAATTAGTATGATAACGAAAGATGTCAAAATACGCGTCCGCTACAAGGACACCGACAAAATGGGCGTGGTCTATCACTCCAACTACATAGTATATTACGAAGTCGCACGCACCGAAATGCTGCGAGACCTCAATGTGCCGTACTCCGAAATGGAGACACAGGGTGTTATGATGCCTATTCTCGAAATCGAATCCAAATATATAGCACCTGCATATTACGACGAGGAGATTACCGTTCGGGCAATCGTCGATGCGGAACCTATGGCGCGTATAGATGTAAGATATGAGGTATTCAACGAGGCGGGACAGATAATCAACACGGGGCATACGCTTCTCGGATTCGTAAATTCGGAGAATCACCGTCCGTGCCGCGCACCGAAGTATTTCATCGAGAGAATCCGCGAGGAGTTGGAAAAATCCGCCGAATGACGGACGGTGCGAAATATACGGTCGTCCTCCGAATCGGATTCGGACTGCTCGCCGCGGGCTACTTCCTCAATTGTTTCTTCGGTTGGAGGCACGGCATCATCGCCGATGCGGTCAAAACGTCGCCCGTATTGTTTTTAAGCATCGTAACATGGAGTGCCGGCGGTTTCCGCCCGCGACTTTTCCCTGCGGCACTGCTCTTTTCGGCAATCGGCGATTTGTTCGGCGAACGCGGGATGTTCGTCCTTCAAATAGCGATGTTCGCCGTCGCGCATATTTTCTACACTCTGTTTTTTCTGCAAAGAGCGCATTGCAACCGTCGCTCGCTGTCGTCGGTATCGGTGCTCGCTATTGCAAGCATTTCGCTCGGCATTTATATCATTCCGCATATAAGCGATTCGCTCGAACGCCTGTCATGCGGAATTTATATCTTCATAATCTCCGCGATGACGGCATCCGCGCTCCTTCAACGCAGCCGGCACAAATGGCTTTATGTCGCCGCAGCATCGATTTTCATGATATCGGACGGCTGTATCGCATGGAATAAGTTCATCGGACATATTCCGCATGCCGGGATTGCAATCATGACGACATACTTTGCGGCGCAATACATATTCGCACGGCTGTACATCTCCGAACGTATCCGATAACGAAACAGACCGCCTTTATCGAGGCGGTCTGACATCGGGTTCGACGATGATTACAGCATCTCGTCGTACGCATACTGAACGGCGCGATTCAGAATATCGACCAACGGACGAATCGAACGAAAATCATCGAGCGAACGCTGCAACAAGTTCGGCGAAAGCAAATCGCCCTCCGACATTGTCTTCGCCACGCCGAAATCCTGCATGCGCAACAGTTCGTCGTACTTGTGCCCTGCCGGGAAATCCTTTGGATTGCGTTTCAACGACCGCTCCTTATATATCGAGAATCCGTTCGATTTCCCGATAGCATTCATCAATCCGTCGCCGTTATCGATTATCTCTTCGCGGACACTGCGCAACACGACCGGCGACGGCATGTGCAGTCCTGCGTAAAGAAAATTCCCGACATCGGGTTCGACGTGAAAATAGTAGCCCGCATAACCCGCTTTTTTGCCGTGCGGTGCGACATAAATCCCCATATATGTTTTGTACGGCGACTTGTCGCTGCTGAATCGGGTATCACGATAAATGCGATAGGTGCACTCTTTCAACCCCAAGCCTTTTACCGAGTCATCGAATGCCGCGATACCGTCGATAAGTTCGACAGCGAAATCCGCAAATATCGACTCCGCATGTTTATATGCCGTCTTGTTGGCATTGAACCACTCGCGATTATTGTTGAGCCGCAATTCCCGCAGAAAATCTATGACCTCGCGCATACCCTACCAAGCAAATAACGGATAATCCTTCATCAGCGCATTCACCTCTTTGCGAACGGCCGCGATATTCGCTTCATCATCCGGGGCGTGAAGCACACGGTCGATGAACCCGACGATAAGTGCCATTTTGTTCTCTTTCAATCCGCGGGTAGTAATTGCCGGGGTTCCGAAACGCAAACCCGAAGTCTGGAATGCCGAACGGGTGTCGAAAGGCACCATATTTTTATTTGTCGTGATGTCGGCTGCGACGAGTGCTTTCTCTGCGACTTTTCCAGTCAGTTCGGGGAACTTGGTGCGCAAATCCACCAATATAAGATGGTTGTCCGTACCGCCGGAGACGATTTTGTAGCCTTTTGCGATGAACGCTTCCGCCAATGCCTTGGCATTGCGCGCCACCTGCGTCTGATACTCCTTGAACGACGGGTCGAGGGCTTCGCCGAAAGCGACGGCTTTGGCGGCGATGACATGTTCGAGCGGTCCGCCCTGAATGCCCGGGAAGACGGCGGAGTTGAGAATCTGCGACATCATCTTCACTGCCCCTTTCGGAGTGGTAAGCCCCCACGGATTCTCGAAATCTTTGCCCATAAGGATTATTCCGCCGCGAGGACCGCGCAGAGTCTTGTGTGTGGTCGAGGTAACGATATGGGCATATTTCACGGGATTGTCGAGCAGACCCGCCGCGATAAGTCCCGCAGTATGCGCCATGTCTATCATCAGCAGTGCGCCGACCTTGTCGGCTATTTCGCGCATGCGTCCGTAATCCCATTCGCGAGAATATGCCGATGCTCCGCCGATAATAAGTTTGGGTCTGTATTCCAGTGCTTTCGCCTCCATCTCGTCGTAGTCCACACGTCCGTCATCTTCGCGAACCGAATAACTTACCGCATTGAAATATGTGCCCGACATGTTCACTGCCGAGCCGTGCGAAAGATGTCCGCCGTGCGAAAGATTCAGACCGAGGAACGTGTCGCCCGGTTTCATTACGGCGAAAAATACCGCCATGTTG
>CAYRSF010000004.1:0-12978 GCA_964427035.1 uncultured Alistipes sp. | reverse complement strand
TCCATGCCGCTTTTTCATTGCCGCGTCGCTGCGCTTTACGCAATGACGGTTTTATATCGATTTAGGTGAAAATCGTATATAATCGCCTTAAATTATTTCCTCCAACGGAATACGGTTGCGGTGCGGGAGGTGTTGTATATGCGGATGAAGTGGCGAAGATTGCCGTCGGCATCCGTTTCGGAGAACGAGAAGTGCTCGGTGCCGACCTTTTCGCGCTCGAAGCCGCCGAACCGCGATTCGTCGGTCGATAACTCCATTACATATTTGCCTGCCCACGGAACCTGTGCGACGTAATCGGGTATCGATGCCTGCGGGTGCCAGTTGAAGACGAACAGCAGCCCCTTGTGCGAAAATACGAGAGTCTTGTTGTCCCTGTCCGACTGCCACAGATACGGGTAGCCGTCCGACAACACTCCATGACGCTTCACGAGCCGCAGCATCGCCCTGTCGAAATCGCCGAGTTGGGAGTAACGCAAAAATCCGTTGCGCGACAGAGACCATTGCCTACGTGCATGGGCGTAACTCCAACCGTTGCCTTCGCGCGGAAAGTCGATCCACTCCGGATGCCCGAACTCGTTGCCCATGAAGTCGAGATAGGCTTCGCCGCCCGTCGAAATCGTCATCAGGCGTATCATCTTGTGGAGAGCCATGCCGCGGTCTATTGCCGGATTCTGCGATTCGCGGTTCATCGCGTAGTACATCTCCTTGTCCATCAGCCGGAATGCGATTGTCTTGTCTCCGACGAGAGCCTGATCGTGCGACTCGGCGTATGCGACGGTCTTTACCGACGGCAGTCGGTCGGTCATTACCGACCACATTTCGCCGATGTCCCAATCCTCGTCCGGAATATCTTCGAGCAGTTTTATCCAGAAGTCGGGAATCGCCATTCCCAGCCGATAGTCGAATCCTATGCCGCCGTCCTCCGTCGTGCGGCACATGCCCGGCATGCCGCTGACGTCCTCGGCGATGGTTACCGCCGACGACCGGAACGAGTGGACGAGCGTGTTGGCAAGCGACAGATAGGTGAGTGCATCGCGGTTTACTCCCTCGTCGAAGAATCGTTCGCGGGTGTCGAAATCGACATAGCCGTGGTGGTGATATATCATCGACGTTACGCCGTCGAAGCGAAAACCGTCGAAGCGGAATTCGTCGAGCCAGTATTTGATATTCGACAGCAGGAAATGCTGAACTTCGCGTTTGCCGTAATCGAAAAGTTTTGAATCCCAGTATTTCTGGTAGCCCGCTTCGCCCTCCTTGGAGTAGAGGTGCGTCGAGCCGTCGAGTTCGTCGATGCCCTCGTTGATGTTCTTGACGTAGTGGGCATGGACGAGATCCATGATTACGGCTATGCCCATCGAATGCGCCTTGCGGATGAGAGATTTCAACTCCTCGGGAGTGCCGAAACGCGACGACGGGGCGAAAAAACTCGAAACGTGGTAACCGAACGAACCGTAGTAGGGGTGTTCGGCGACAGCCATTATTTGTATGGCATTGTAGCCGTTGCGGCGCACAATCGGCAGAATTTTTTTCTCGAATTCGGCATAGGTGCCGACGCCCTCCCGCTCCTGCGCCATTCCGATATGGACTTCGTAGATGAGCAGCGGGGTATTGCGGGCGATGTCGAAATCGTCGCCCGACCAGTCGAACGGCTGCGGAATCCAAAACTGAGCCGTGAAATTCTTAGTCGCTTCGTCCTGCACGACGCGGGTCGCGTATGCCGGAATGCGGTCGTGCCAGCCGTTTTCGCCGTGTACGTGGATTTTGTAGAGCGAACCGTGCGTAAGCCTGCCGGCATACATCGCATCGGGCAGAAATATGCTCCAAACGCCGTCGCTGCCCTTGTCCAACCGCAGTTGGGTGCGCTGCCAGTTGTTGAAATCGCCGAACAGATATACGTCTGCCGCCTCGGGAAGCCACTCTCGGAACCACCAGCCGGCGAGAGCGTCGTCGTACTGCCACCCGAAATAGCGGTAGCCGTTGGCATAATCGACAATCGAGCCGCAGCGGATTTCGATGTCGTCGAACCGTTCCCTGAAAAGCCGGTGGCGGAGATCGACTTCCGCTTCGACCGGATGAAGCCATTCGTCCTGCTCCACTATCGGTAATCGCTTGTTATTATAGCCCATATCGCAACAATTTATACAAAAATAATACATTTTTCCGAAAGTTCAAACCGTCGGAAAGACTTCACGTTTCACCAAGACCGTTCGGCGAAGTCAAAATAGTCTCCTCCCCGGCAATGCCAAATTTATTTGACATTCCACTCGCTTATTCGTATAATTGGCTACGCCCAATATACTCCCGCTCGGGAATGTTCAAATAAATTTGACATTCCACTCGCTTATTCGTATATTTGCCGAACGCAAACATTAAAACGAACTGAATATTTATGGAACTGAAAGAGATTATGGCAATATCGGGACAACCCGGTTTATATAAGTATGTAGCGCAGTCGCGTAATGGGGTAATCGTCGAGTCGCTCACAGACGGCAAACGCATGAACGCCTCTTCGGCTTCGCGCGTAAGTGCGCTGTCGGAGATTTCGATGTTCACAGAGGAAGAGGACATCGCATTGGCAGAGGTATTTACGAAGATGTACGCCGCGACGGGCGGCAAAGCGGCATTGTCTGCCAAGGAGTCTCCGGAGAGACTCAAAGCGTTCTTTGCCGAGGCGGTTCCGAATTACGACCGCGAGCGCGTACACGTTTCGGATATAAAAAAAGCCGTTTCGTGGTTCAATCTGCTTGTCGAAGCAGGCTTTACCGAGTTCAAGTCGCCGGAGGAGGAGCCGGCGGTCGGGGAGTAGCATTACCAAGAAATAATTCTTATAAAAAATCCCGCAGCCCAGTGGTTGCGGGATTTCTTGTCGCGGTAATCGCGATTACCAGTTGAGAATCTTGCGGAAATCGTAATCCTCGGGATTGGCGACGTATTTCTTCGCTGCCTCGTAATCCTCGGGGGTGATGTAGTTCAACAGATTGTCGATAACCTGCTGGATTTTGTCCGATTCGATATTGACCAAACGCGGCGGAATCTTGCCCGTTTCAGGGTCTTGAAGATCTTTCAGGTAGAGCGGCGATACGTAGCCGTCCTGACTGATGTAGACCATGCAGCCCGTCTTGCCCTCCGTGAAGAGTTTGTAAACGCCCATGCCGAGTTCCGAGCAGTAAACGAGATCGTATGCGATAGGAGTCTGGCAGCGGACTTCGTAACCGATTTCTACCGGACGCGACTTGACTTTCAGACCGAGCGCCTTGACTTTCTTTTCGAGCAGTTCGTTGAAGATGTGAGCCTTCGATACTTTGCCGAGTTCCGGATGCCCGTGGTCGTCGTACGAGAAGTGGATGCCCGACTTTGCTATCTCCTCGTCGGAAAGCGAGTGGAATACGCCCTCCGAAATCATTGCTACACCGTACTCTACGCCCATCAACTTGCGCTTGATAATCGACGAAACCACGAGGTTTACGATTTTGTCCACCGTAATTGTGGTCTTGTTGAACATCTCGGGAATTACAATCATAGGGTAGTGGCATGCCGAACCTATGCCGAATGCGAGGTGTCCTGCCGAACGCCCCATTGCCGCTACGACGAACCAGTTGGCAGACGTGCGCGCATCGTTGTATACGGCGCGACCGATTACCGTTCCGCCCTCTTTTGCCGACTGATAGCCGAACGTCGGAGTGCCGTTCGGCAGCGGAAGGTCGTTGTCGATGGTCTTCGGAACGTGGATGTTGGCGATAGGATAGTGCTTCGCTTCGAGGAATTTGGCGATGCGGTTGGCGGTCGATGCGGTGTCGTCGCCGCCGACGGTTACGAGCAGTTTGACGTTGTTGGTCTTGAAGAAATCGAGGTTGAAATTCTCCTCGAAATCTCGGTCGGTCGGCTTGAACCGGCTCATCGTGAGGTACGAACCTCCCTGATTGAAAATGTAGTCCGCCTTGAAAAAGTCGAGATCTTCGAAACGCGGCGACGGATTGAACAATCCCGAATAGCCGTAATGCAGTCCGATTACGCGGTAACCTTTTGCAAGGAAGGTCTTGGCAACGCTGCCTACGACCGTATTCATGCCGGGAGCAGGTCCGCCACCCGTGAGAATTGCAATTGCATCTTTCATAGTGGTAAATTTATATTAAACGAAATTTTGCTTAAAATCGCCCAAAGATAACATTTTTTTCGATAGAGTGTAGCGGCTGTTATCCGAAAACGAACATCCGCTGCGGGGCGGCATACAGATTTTCTGTTCGCAAACCCTTTTTCAGTGCGCGTTTCAGCGTGTAGAGGGTGCCGCTCCGGCTGCCGTCGCAATAGGCTATGACCGCCGACGAATTATCGACGAGAAAATCGTTGCGGCGATGATAGACATCCGGCGAGTAGCACTGTGCAAGGATTATCGTGCCGTCGGCTTCGCGGACGATGCGGGCGAAGCATTCGCGGTCTGCGGTTGAAAATCTCTTGTCGTGCCCGTCGAACGGAACGACGCAGACGAGCCGAAGATCGGGCAGTTCGGGTTTGAGCGTCAATACCGCCTCGGCTGCCGCGAGGTCGAAACCTTTCGCCATTCCGCTCAGAAATGTGTTGTATCCCAGTGCATGGAACCGGCGGATGGCATCCGCCAACTCTCCTGCGCATTCGCCGTCGTAGGTGCGGTGCCCTGTGAATGCGACGGTCGTTTCCGGTTCGATTTTCATATGGCTAACGGATTTCCGTGATTTCGGGGTTGCCGGCTTCGATTCGTTTCGGCAGTTTGCCGGCTGTCTCGCTGTAAAAGTGCCGAATCGGACCTTCGGTCGTGCGGGGCATACTCAAACAATATTTGCGAACAGATTCTGTTTCCATAAGGCGCATATTTACGATATGCAAAGATAGCGAAATCGGCGAATCGCACAAATAATCAGACCGACGGAATTATTATCCGCGATGTTCCGTTCGTGGCTCGGATTTTGCGATTGGAACGATTGTATAACTTAAAAAGGATTGTATATGAAAAATTCGGGAATTTGTATCTGCTCTTTGTTGGGCGGTATGGTTATCGGCTCTATCGTTACGATGCTCGTTACGCCGAAAACGGGTAAAGAGATTCGCGATTCGATTCGCGATTTCGTGGACAGCGAAATCGACCGCGTGAAATGTCGCTGCAAGGATATCGAAAGCGACATAGAATCCAAAATCCACTCTTAATCGTCCGGCTTATGGATGACAATCGCCCGTTATTCATCCCGCTTGTCGCAATGGCTGCGACTGCGATGATCGCTGCGATTCTTATCGTTACGGCGTTTGTGGTTTGGCTGTCGGAGGTGCTCGGCTCGGTGATTTATACATGCCTGATAGTCGGAGTGGTGCTCGCTCTGTCGGCTGCGATGATATATTTCGTGTGGATTAGCGAACCGCTTCGGCATTTTCAGGAAAAAATCGGAGCGATATACGAGGTGTCCCAATATGCGAGACTCGGTTACGAATGGGCGGTTAAGTGGCTCTGCGACTTTATAAAGAAGTAGGCGGAGCCTTCTTTTTGCCGATCGACCCGATTTCTCTCCCATATTCGGCGGCAGTCAGGAAAAAGATTTGGTAGAAATGAAAAAAGGTGCTACTTTTGCCGTCGGAAAGATGGCAGAGTGGTCGATTGCGGCGGTCTTGAAAACCGTTGAACTGAGAGGTTCCGGGGGTTCGAATCCCTCTCTTTCCGCAAAACCGTTCGACGGAAACGACTGAAATTGCATTCAGTCGTTTTTTTGTGCCTTTACGATTCCGAAACGAGTTTCGGATCGTTCTGCCCCAAAAATCCGCCTTGTTTTTCAAACAAGCCTTTCCGTCGAACGAATCGGGGATTGCTCACAATACGGGGTTGCTGTTCGTATAATGGTCGAACCGATAAGACGAGCCCGGATTTGCGATGTTTATTTATGAATCGAATATAAGCGGGTATGACCGTGTCAATTTTCAGCCGTTCGGTATTATTTCGTCAAATTTTGCCGTTTTTATGATAACTCTTCGTATATTTGCACGGAATAGGCACACAAAAAAGTTATGGTAATAACATACTATTGCGTTGTAACTATGTTTCTGATAGCATATTTGCTGGGGTCCGTCCCGAGTGCGGTATGGATAGGCAAACGCTATTACGGAGTGGATATCCGAGAATGCGGAAGCAAAAACGCCGGAACGACCAACATGCTGCGGGTTCTGGGCAAACGCGCTGCGATTCCGGTTTTTGCAATCGATTTCATAAAGGGGTTCGTCGCCGTCAGCATCATGTCGCTGATGCGATACGACGGCAACATCTCGCCGATATGGCTTATCAATCTTAAAATCATTGCGGTTTTCATCGCCGTACTCGGACATATATTCCCGGTCTTCGCCCATTTCCGCGGGGGTAAGGGCGTTGCGACGCTTATAGGCGCAGTAACCGGCATTCAGCCCAACATCGCGCTTTTCTGCTTCGTCGTATGGGTTCTGGTCGTAATGGTTTCGCATTACGTATCGCTCGCATCGATAATAGCGGGGTGCTGTTTCCCGCTGTTCGTAACGATATTTTCGGGCAGTATCTATCGGCGATACGGCGATACTTCGGTATCGTTCATCATATTTTCGATTGTGGTGGCGGTCATGCTGATATGGACGCACCGCAAAAATATCGAAAGGCTGTGTGCCGGAACGGAATCGAAAACCTATATATGGAAGCCGCGAAAAGATGGCGGCAAATGTAAATAACAAAAATCCGACATCGGAAAAATAACACCTTTGAAGTATGTTAGAACAAAATTTAATCAAGATGTTCGAGCAGAGTTTTCGCGACAATCGCGAAATGTCCGCTCTTACCGACTATTTTACGGGAGAAACCTACTCGTACTACGGATTGGCGAAAGAGATAGCCAAGGTCCATATCATATTCGACGAAGCAGGCATCAAGCCGAAAGACAAAATAGCCCTCGTCGGACGCAACACTCCGCGCTGGTGTATCGTATATCTCGCCACGATAACATACGGTGCCGTAATCGTGCCTATCTTGCAGGATTTCCCGCCGATGGATATCACTCATATCGTGAACCACTCCGAGAGCCGGATGCTGTTCCTTACCGATTCGTATTGGGACAGCATGGATGAAAACGACATACCGAACGTCGAGACGGTTTTTTCGCTGACCGACTACCACGTCATTTTCGACCGCAGCGGCAAGCAACTGACCAAATGCGTGAACAGCATGACGGAGAAGTACCGCAAGCGTTATCCGCAAGGATTCACGGTAGACCACATCCGCTACCGCGACGTGCCGAACGACCAGATGATACTGCTCAACTACACTTCCGGAACGACCGGTTACTCGAAGGGCGTAATGCTCACGGTGAACAACCTCACGGGCAACCTCGTATTCTTTCATCCGATGTCGGACAAAAACGGCGAACGCTATTTCCACAAGGGCAATCGCACGCTGTCGTTCCTGCCGCTGGCGCATGCCTACGGATGTGCGGTCGATTTCCTGCTTCCGCTGTCCACCGGCGGTCATATCACGCTGCTCGGCAAAACTCCTTCGCCGAAAATCCTTATAGAGGCTCTGCACAAGGTTCGTCCGAGAGTGGTAGTGTCCGTGCCTCTGATTCTCGAAAAGGTATACCGCAAGCAGATCATGCCTATGCTCGACAAAGGTCCGTTGAGCATCGCGATGAAGGTGCCGTTGCTCAATGCCGCAATATATTCGACCATCAAGAACAGGCTCATCGAATCGTTCGGCGGCAATCTTATACTCTTCATCGTCGGCGGTGCGCCTATGAATCAGGAGACCGAAGCGTTCCTGCGCAAGATACATTTCCCGCTTTCGGTAGGTTACGGTATGACGGAGTGCGCTCCGATCATCAGTTTCACCGAAGATCCGACGGAGTTCAAGGGCGGATCGTGCGGAAAATACGCGAAATGTACGCTCGATGTGCGTATCGACTCGCCGGATCCGCAGAATATTCCGGGTGAAATTCTCGTCAAGGGCGAGAACGTCATGCTCGGATACTACAAGAACGAGAAGGATACCAAAGCAGTACTTGAAAAGAACGGTTGGCTTCATACGGGCGATATGGGTACGATGGACGACGACGGTACGCTCTACATCAAGGGTCGCTGCAAAACGATGATTCTTACCGGCACGGGACAGAACATCTATCCGGAGCAAATCGAAGACCGTCTGAACAACATGCCGCTCGTGCTCGAATCGCTCGTGCTCGAACACAACGGCAAACTGTACGGACTGGTGGTTCCGGATTTCGAGCAGTGCGAAAAGGAGGGTATCGACAAGGCGACGCTCAAAAAGACGATGGACGACAACCTGAAAATGCTCAACGATCAGGTTGCGGCATACGAGCGTCTGGTGGGTCTGACTATCTATCCCAACGAATTCGAAAAGACACCTAAACGAAGCATCAAGCGTTATCTGTACGACATTTCCAAAATAGGCAAATGTTAGATGCGTTTTTTCGCGACAATGCGGGGCGGCCGGATGCGAACAGCCGCCCCGCTTCATTGCGGACATTGAAGATTCGGGAAAAAATAGTACATTTGTAAAAATTTATACGTGAGCGGCAGAATGAAACGCAAATCGGGAATAAGAAAACAGGCGATAGGCGAGAATCTGATATACTGTGCCGTATGGCTGGTGGTATATCTGATTCCTATAATGAATGCGAAACTGATGTCGGAGTTGCACGTCAATTTCAGCAAAGTGCTGACGGCATGGATTAAAATTACGCCGTTTTTCATACTGTTTCTGATACACAATCTGCTTCTCGCGAAACTCCTGATAAGGAAAAAAAGGCATATCGTTACCTACCTTTTATCCACTATCATACTGGTCGTAACGACATTCGCCCTGATAGACGTGTACGAACGCTCCAATCTTGCAGTCGCCATATCGGGCATCGATACCAACAACCTTATCGAGTCGCGGCATGCGGCACTGACCGACCTCGAATGGTACTGGAACATACTGCTCGGCATATTCATGTTCGGAATGAACCTCGGAATCAAGATGCTCTACAAATCGATGAAGGACGACGAGGATATGGAGATTCTGAAACGACAGACGATTCAGGCTGAGATGTACTATCTGAAATATCAGATAAATCCGCATTTTTTCATGAATACGCTGAACAACATACATGCCTTAATCGACATAAACAGCGAGACCGCGAAACAGTGCGTGATAGAGTTGTCGAACATGATGCGCTACGTCGTATACGATTCCGGTGCGGAGGAGATTTCGATGAAAAAGGACATGATGTTCATCGAGAATTACATCAAGTTGATGCGTATACGGTACTTGGAAGATATCGAAATCAGATTCGACTATCCGAAAGGACTGTCGAACAAAATCGTAATTCCGCCTCTGATATTCATCGTGTTCGTGGAAAATGCCTTCAAGCACGGAATCAGTTACAACAAGCCGTCGTACATCCACATCGACATTCGCTGCGACGGACGCACGGTAACCGCAAGATTCGAGAATTCCATTCACGAGGCGAAACGCACCCGACAGACGGGAATCGGGCTCGAAAACGTTCGCAAGCGGCTCGAACTGATATACGGCAACCGTTTCGAGATGAAAATAGACGACTCTGCGGAAGATAAATATTGTGTAACCGTAACTATACCTACCATTGAAAATGATAAGATGCTTAGCGATTGACGACGAGCCGCTGGCTCTGCGTCAGATTACCGGTTATATAGAGAGAATCCCCTTTCTCGAACTCGCACGGACGTTCAACAGTGCAGTGCAGGCGCAGCGATATCTGTCCGAAAACAATGTGGATTTGATATTTGTGGATATCAACATGCCCGACCTTAACGGCGTGGATTTCGTCCGGTCGCTCGAATCGACTGCGATGATAATCTTCACGACGGCGTATTCGGAGTACGCAATCGAGGGGTTCAAACTCGATGCGATAGATTATCTGTTGAAACCGTTCGGCTTCAAAGAGTTCGAACGCTCGGTGAACAAGGCGAAATCGCTGTACGAGTTGTTGGACATGAAAAATGCAGCGGACAAAACCCGTGCAGAAGAGGAAGAGAGCGCGTCGTATCAGGACAAGGAGTATATATCGGTACGCGCCGACTACAAAACCTCGCTGATAAAGATAAGCAACATCGTCTATCTCGAAAGCGAAGGCGAATATGTCAGAATGAATCTGAACGATGGCACGAAAATAGTTACGCTTTTCAGGTTGAAAAACATGGAGAGTTCGCTGCCGTCGGATACTTTCATGCGCGTTCACCGTTCATACATAGTCAATCTGAAATGTATCGCCGGATATACGAAAGGGCGCATATTTCTCGACAACGACGACTATGTTCCTATCGGTGAAAACTATAAGGAAGCATTCCTCAAATACGTAGAGGGCAAATTCTAAAAACGGGGAAATTCGCTCAATGCACGGTATTCGCCGTCGCAGCACTCGTAGCAAAAGTGGGTGATGCCGTTGGTCAGAACCACATACCTCGCACCGACTGCCGAATTGTATCGCACGGCCTGCGCCAAAACATCTGCATCTATCTTTACGTCGGGTGCCTTGCACTCGACAAGCAGGAGCGGACGGGCGCAAGTATCGACAGCCACGATGTCGGCACGCTGCGACATCCCGTTAATCGATACGGGATACTCCTGTACGAGCGAAGTCGCCGGAATATTGCAATATGAAACCAAAAACCCGATGACATAACGTCGCACCCGTTCCTCAGGAGTGAGCGTCAGCCACTTTCCGCGCAGACTGTCCCATACGCAGACTGCATCGCCGATTCGTTTGACGCGCATCTTTACGGCAGGAAAATTAAGTTTCCGGCGATTCGACATGACTGGTTTCGATAAAAGTTAATACCTTTGTGGTTGCAGATGCGAAGATACTAACAGGCGAGGGCAAAAACAAATTTTATTTTGCGGATTTGCCGGGGCGGAGTATATGTAATGAAATTAAAAATACGATAATAATGAGATTTGCCGCAATTATTTTATCTATATTGTGTGCCGCACAGATTTCGGCACAGGTACGATATTCGTTCAGCGGAGATAAACCGGAGAACGCGGAACCGCCTCGTCGCGAAGTATTGCCGTACAACAGGGCGAGGGTTGTCGCCGGCGATACCGACAAATATGCCTATATCGCGGTGCCTGAGGCTTGGAACTGCACGAAAAACGGCGGCAGAACCGAATTCTCGTCATCGTTTTCGATGCCGCTTTCATGGTTGAATCGTCAAATACTCCTGCGCGTCGGTTATTCATCGGCGGCATTCGAGGTCGAAGTGAACGGCAGAAGGGTCGGTTATTCGCCCAACGGAACGACTGCGACCGAATTCAACATTACCAAATATGCCCGCAAAGGCAGCAATACGATAGCGATTATTCAACATGACGACGCCAAAGTGAACGGAATCTATTCCGGCGGGAAATCGGGAATTTCGGATATAAAAATTATCTGCCAGCCGACCATTCGCATTCGTGATATCCTTTGCGAAACACGGCTGAATGACGATGGCGACGGAGTAGCCGAGTTCGGTATCGTCGTGAAATGCGACGCTCTCAATCCGAAACGCTCGAAATTGAACTATACGCTGCGCCTGCGCGACACGGCGATACTCGCCGAAGGAAGTCGCGATGTGGAACTCGACATGCGGCGGGAGGATACGGTACGGTTCGTCGCCCGCATTCCGAAACAGGTCCTGTGGAGTGCGACCGACCCGGAAATGCTGCGCCTCGACATCATCAACCGAATCGACGGACGCATCGCCGAATACGTAGGTCGGGATATCGGGGCGAGAGCAGTCGATGTACGCGACAATGCGTTGTACGTAAACAACAGAGCGGTCAAATTGTACCTTACATATTATAATGCGGGGACGGATATCGGAACTCTTGCCGGCAACGGCTGGAACGGCATAATCGTTATCGACGGCTGCGCCCCCGAATCGCTGCTCGATGAGTGCGACAAACGTGGGATATATGTAATGGCCGCAAGCGCGATAGACACCTCGGATGCCGGCGCCTCAATACGCCGCAACGGCAATCCGAGCAATGACCCGGCATGGCGGGATACCTATATATTGCGCAACGAGGAGAACTACCATACAATGAAATCCCACCCGTCGGTCGTGGGATATATTATCGGAAAAGGCTGCACGACAGGTATAAACGTGTACGAATCGTATCTTCGGATGAAGTCGCTCGAAAAAAGGCTGCCCGTTATCTATGAAGGTGCGAACGGCGAATGGTGCACCGACAGGGTAAAAATAAAATAATTTTTCGGCGAAAAACTTGCGGATAAGAATTTTTATACCTACCTTTGCATCCGCAAAGAACGGGATAGTTCAAAGCAAATGCCTCTTTAGCTCAGTTGGTAGAGCACGACACTCTTAATGTTGGGGTCCAGGGTTCGAGCCCCTGAGGGGGTACTGAAAGGGAAAAACTTGCGTTTTTCCCTTTTCATTTTGTATCAACGGTTTATCCTCGCCCGCCACACCCCCGCCAAAGGCGTACCCACCCAATTTTGTCTATGTTTGTCTATCGGTTGTCCAACTAAAATAGACAAAAGCGACAAACCATTTTGAAACCAATCCCCCGAAACTTAGACATAGGTCTTTATTTTCTGTACCCCCGTAGTGCTAAAGTTTGGTGATCTTTGCAGATAGTTTCGGTTTCACTTGACACTTCCAAATAGTGAGCTTATGTTTGGGATCACCTGTAAATTCTGGTGGGGAGGTAAAAAAATTTAGGCGAAAATGGTTTTAAGTCTAAATATAAAGAAAGGGATGTCGCTTACACCACGGAACTGGTTTCTGAAAGCCTTGACTTTGGCATTGAAACTCTCGGCCGAAGCGTTTGTCGAGCGGTTCTCAAAGTAGTTGGCTATGGTTCCGTAGTTGTTCTGCATCGTTTGAATTACCGAGTTGAAGAACTTACAATTCAACCGCTCCACTTGGTCGTACCACCGAGCAAGTTTTGTCAGTGCCACT
>CAYRSF010000003.1:0-14932 GCA_964427035.1 uncultured Alistipes sp. | reverse complement strand
TGTTATTTCCTGCGGAAACCCCATGCCGCGACCGTCGCTGCGACGAACAGGACGTATGTCGCAGCGACCGCACCGTCCGGCATTCCGTAATCGAAACACCCCCAAGACAGTTCGGCTGCACGGGCGACCGCTTCGTTCTGCAACCGTGCGAACCATCGGGCGGGAGCCAGCGCGACGACGGCAGCCGACGAAGGCAGAAGCAGCGATACGACCGACAGGAACACGACAGCGTTCGCCGAAACGACGACTAACGGATTCAGCGGAATGCCTATTATCGGAACTATTCCGAAGGCATTCGATACCGAAGGCATTACGGCCGCGGTCGATACCGTGCCGATGACGAGTGCCGACAACAGCGCATCGAGCACACGAAACCGCGTACGGACACGCAGATACAGCGGCACGCCCCACAGCAGTATGGCCGCGACAGCGATGAACGACAGTCTGAAACCGATATCGAACACGAGTTTCGGCGTTACAGCCAACATCGCGACCGCTGCCGCTGCAAGAGCATTCATTCCCGAGTATGCCCGCGACGAGAAGAACGACAACTGCAATACGGTGAACATCGCGGCAGCCCGCACGGCGCTCGGCGGATACTCGCACATAGCGACGTAGAGCCATATCGCGGCGATTGCAGCGATGCTCCGCAGGATATTGCCGCCGCGCATGACCGGCACGAGCCGCAAAAGCGCATTGACTAACATGAATACTATTCCGACATGAAGTCCCGACACCGCCAGCAGATGCGCCGCACCGCCGCGGTTGTATGCCTCGCGCAGTTCGGCACTCTCCGACCCGCGTTCGCCCGTCGTCATCGACAGTATCGTGCGCCGGGCATCGTCATCGGGCAGCAGACGGCGAAGTTTCGCCACTGCTCTCTCGTGCAGACCGTTATTCGCCGCAGGTCGGAAATCGCGAATGTCGTCCCGCCGCAGCGACACGCAGCCGGCACAGCCGCTGCGGAACGCCATGTCGGCAAACTCCCTGTTTTTGCGGCTGAACGGTCGGATGACGCCTCGCACCGTAATTTCGTCGCCGCGCGAAAATCGCAACGACGGGTGTCCCCACACGACAAGCCGCACGACCGAACTGCCGGCATCGAAGCCGTCGCACCGGATTATCCGAGCCGAAGCGAACGACGACTTGCCGCGAATCGTCGCGGTTTCGTCGAAACGCAGCGTCATCGCAAGCGGTTCGCCGTAAGGCGGCGGAATCGCAGTGTCGAGGTCTGCCCTCAACGCGCCGAGCGAAAACAGGGCTATGCACGATGCCGCGCCTGCGACCGCACGCCCCGCCCGAACAGCGGCTATGGCGGCAGCGACCGACACGGCGACCGCCGCCGCCCACAATGACGTCGGCACGGCGAAGCGGACGGAAAAGACGATGCCGACGGCGAACGGCACAACGACCGCAACCATCGGCATCGTATTCAGACGACTGCGTATGTTGTCCGACGAGAACTCCATACGGTAAAGTTAGCGATATTTTTCGGGGGATGCAAGGGATGCGGCAGAAAACAGGCAGGATAAGCAGCGGACAAGATTACCTGTAATATCCGTATTACCTGATTTTGCCCGTCTTCTGTCCTGCGAACTCCCCGGCGAAGAGCATCCAGCCCTGCAACACCTCGTCGCGGACGGCTTTCACGCCGTTCTCGACCTCCGACATCGCGGCGACGACAGCAACCATCGTACCGCCGTCGAGAGTGTCTATCTCCTCGCGCGGGTCGATACGCGAAATGGAGGCTACACGGCGGATATAGGCTTCGGTATCGTTCTCCGACGGCGGAGCATAGCGCGAAATCATGTCGCGGACGGTGCGGCATCCGTAACGTCGCGCATATGTGTGCAGCAGCACGAACATGGCGCGGTAACCCCACTCCACCGTCTCGAACTGCCGGAACTCTTTATCGCTGCTTCGGGCGCACTCGCCCTTGTAGCGGACGCCCGAACGGCGTATGTTGCCCGGGTTACGGTTTCTCAACCCGCGGCTCATCGGTCTCTTCGTATTCATTTCCCAATTCCTTTTTTATACGGCGGCGGACATAGCGTCGCAGCCACCCGAAAAGCATTGCATCCGAGAGTTGGGCGGCATTTTCGAGGAACGACCACATCTCCACTCCGCACACGAATCCCGTGAACATGCGGGTAAGGTGCAGGTTCATGAAGTCGAGCACGCAACTCTCCAAAAGCCACGACATGGCGATTGCGATGATGACGAATCCGGCCTTGCGGACGGTTCGCCAAGCCTCGCTGCTCTCGAAATACCATTTGCGTCCCTCCTCCGCAGCCATACGGCGGCTTGCGAGAACTCCCGTAACGAAGTCTATCGCTATGAAGAGCACAGCGCAGCAGACGAGCGGACGGACGGGCGCGAACATCGACGCCAGTCCGAGTGCCGCAGCATTAGCGTATCTGAACAAAGCCTCCATCGACCGAACATTTTTTCATTGCATCTTCCTCCGGGCTGTACTCCGGAAACTCCCCGGCATGCGCCGCGAGATAGTCGGACAGTCGGCGCAGCAGTGCACGCCGGCGGCGGACGAGCGAACGTTGGAGTTCGTCGCTCGCGCTCTTCAATGCCGTATCCGAGCCTCTGCCGGTCGGGATGGACAATCCGACCTGTCCCGTACGGACGTTGAGCGAACGCTGGATGAGGGTTCGCACCGACATGGCGAGAGCCGGAGCGACGTAATCTTCCGTCAGCGCGGCATAGCGGCCATCGGCGAGCGCATCGGCGAGGGGGCGACCGATGACGGGCAGCACATAGCGGTGCATCGCAGAGGCGATGTCCGAGTCGCCTACGGTCGCGGGCGAAACGTATTCGCCGTCGGCAAAGGCGAGAGCGACCGTCTGTGCAGGTGTGATAAGAGTTTTCATGGTTATCCGATGCTTGTTACGTTATACTTGGTTATTTCGGACAGATATGCCTGCTGTCGCTCGTCGTCGGGGTCGTAGTCGAGTCCGTCCGCCTTGCGGGCTTCCCATACCTTCATGTACACGGGTTTGGAACGGGTCGGCGGGCGATTGACGATTTGAAGCGACGAAGCGTCGATGCCCTGCACCGACCGCAGTACGCGCGTTATCGGTTCGAGGATTTCCGCCTGTTCGCCGAGAATCACGGTATTGAGCGCGACCTCGTATTCGTGGAGTATCCGCTCCGAATCGAATCCCGACGAGTAGTCGAGACCGCTTAACGAACGGAACCATGAATGGGCGACCACTATGTCGCCCGTCGCCTGTTCGTGCAGCGACTTCCAGTCGCCCTCGTTCTGCGACGAAATCGGTATGAACCGGGAGTTGTCGTCGGCACTGCCGTCCTTGATGACGAACATCACCTGTCCCGGGCGGCCGGCGAAACGCTCCTCCGCCGTTCGGACGAGTTTTTCGGCTTCCGCTTCGCTGTCCACGGCGTCGTCTATCATCATGACGCCCGAGAGTTGGAACGAGTTGTCGAGGCGCGAGATATTCCAGCGGTCGGTCTTGTAGGCGATTGCCGAAACGTTCATGCCTGCGATATAGGGCGGTACGCCATAGTGGCTGAACATCGGTTCGTAGTCCTTGTAGTGGATAATCGAACGCAAAGTGCCGTCGTCGCGACGCTCGAAAAGCGGGAAAAGCGGCAGGCTGACGGCTTGGGCTGCCGAGAACGAATCCCAGTCGTGGTGGAGCAGCACGTGGAGCGAATCTTTGGCGATGCGGCATCGGGTGGCATCCTGATGATAGAGCGACAGAAACGAACGCTTATCGTCGGTTACTATTTCGAGGAACGCATTGCCGAACAGAGACTTGTCGTAAGCGATTTTGTTGATGACCTGACGCAGCGTTTCGCCGCTGCCGTTGGCGCGTTCGATGAATCGCCCGAGCAGGGTCTGCGAGGTGTCGTAGGCGAACCCCTTGCCGGTGATGTAGTCCGCCTTGTCGTTGATTATGCGCCGGTGAGTGGTCGAGCGGCGCGACATCAGAGCGAGAGCCTGCGGGAATCGGTTGTCGCTCCCCCAACGCCAGTAGTCGCCGCTTTCGACCGGCACCGACAGTGCCGTATAGGGGTCTGCGGCGTTGCCGACGCTGCGAACGACGCTTTTTTTGGTAGTGGTTTTCATTGTTTTATGGGAATAAGGTCTTTAAAGTCCTCAATGACTTTAAGGGAGGTTTTCTAAAAGTGCCGCTGCCGGCTCGACATCCGTCGAACGCAGCGTAAGAGTCAGTGTCGGCGTGTCCGAAAGTTTTTCGCCCGAATCGCTGCGCAGCGACACGAAGCGCAGCGGGAAGTCCCGCTTCATTCGTTCCGAACAGCCGACTATCAGACGGCGTCCGTCGTTCAGCGCGACATCGGCTATGACACCCTCATGCGACATGTCGGCAGCGAACTCCGGCGACAGCCATCGGGCAGCCGCACCGAGTTCGGCAACGAGCGTAAGCGTATGCGTTACGGAGACCGGTCCGGAGGAGTTGTCGAGCAACTCCCCGAACGACGACCGGTCGTCGATAAGCGGCACAGCCACGGGTTCGCAATTGAACTTCGCCGTACACGCGCCGCCCTCGAACCGCAATTCTACGTCTCCGTATGTCGGGTAAAGTGCGGCACGCGCCACACCCCCGACAGGTTTGTAAGCCGTATCCGACATACGCGCTACTCCACTATCGCTATACATGCCGACAGCAGACGCTCGTCGAGAATCTCGGTGCCGGCGAGGAACACGGCACGCTGGCGGTTCTCCATCTCGTCGGGATTATACCACATGCGCACCTCGTTCTCGGGCATGTCGGCGGTGTTGAGCGCAAGCACCAGATTGCGGCGGTCGGTGAGGATGCAGAACTGCTTGCCGTACTTCTGCTTCTTCTCGTACTTGCCGAGCGGCACTTCGATGACCGGAATGCCGTGGTACGACAGCGTCGGACGACCGTCGATGCTCTCGCGGTATGCCGAATCGACGCCCTTCGAGTCGAGCAGACATTCGTACTCGTGGCGCAGGTCCGACGAGATGAAGTAGGCGAGGCTGCCCTCCGAACGGAGGCTGCGAAGTTCGGGCGACGCGGTAATCCACGCCATTTCGAACAACTCCGCCGCGTCGTTGAAGTCGCCGATTGCATATTCGGTGAACGCCATCCCATCGGCTGAGGATTCGTGGGCGAACTTTATCGCTTTCAGGAAGCCGTCGAATGTCGTGAACGACGATACCTCTCCTTCCGTGTCGCCGAGCCACATCGTGGCGCGCACTCCCTCGGCGATGGCCTGACGGAAGAGTTCGGTTTCGGCCTTTTCGAGTTCGGTTCCGGTGAGGTCGCCCATATCGACGTCGGCACGGCAGGCAATCTGCTCGAACACCATCGAGAAATAGTCCTCGGCGGAGAACGACGTTTCCGCCTTCACTTTGTGCATGTCGATGCGCTTCTGCAACTTGCGGACATTCGAGCCGCCGTTCCAGCCGCTTGCGTAGGATTGCAGCACGTCGTCCGGACGGCTCCACACCTGCACCGTAGTAGGCATAGGCATGTTGTAGATTACTCTGACGCCCAGTTGCTCGGCGGATTCGCCGCAGAATGCCGGACGGAAAAAGATCGTTTCGACTTCACGACCTTTGTAGGTTTTAGGATTTTCGATTAACATGGTTGTTGTTGGTTTTTGGTTGTTGGTTAATTGTTTTTTGGGGGAGGACTGGGAAATAGGTATTATAGGTATTATAAGTAGAATAGGTAATATAAGTCTCCTGCTATCCCAGTGCTCTCAGTACTCCCAGTGCTCCCAGAATATCCCGCACGTACTCCCGGAATATCCCGCACGTGCTCCCGGAATATCCCGCACGTGCTGCCCTACCCCCTTCTTAAACTCCTTGCATCGGCGGAGTAGGCGAGTGCATTGGGCGACGGACGCATGTCGTCGTCCGCAGGGTCTTCGCACTCGGCGGTGCGGGTCGGAGCGGCGGCATTCTGTCCCTCCTCGAACGCCACGACCGATTGCGCCGGTGCAGGTTCGGACTCGGGCAGATGCAGGATGCTCGCTGCGGCGGGGAGAGGCTGACCGACGTATTCACGGCTGCCGCCGCCGAACAGTCGAACGATACGTTCGGCGATGTCGCGGATTACCGAGTCGCGGGCGGGCTGCTCCTCCGCACCGACGATGCGGTCGGCAAGTCCCGCTTCGAGCGTCTCCTCGGGCGAGAGCCAGCGTCCGTCGCCGTTGTTCTCATTCATCAGCGCGACGAACTCCTCAAAAGGTCGTCCCGAACGCGCCGCATAGACGGCGGCTATACGTTCGTCGGTCTTGCGCAGCAGGTCGATGCGCGACGACAGCGTTTCGGCGTTGCCCTCGACGGCGCATACCGAGTTGTGGATAAGGTACAATCCGTTGGCGGAGATTTCGCGGCATCCTTCGTCGGCAGCCTGAGCGATGATGGTCGCGGCAGATGCCGTATAGCCGTAACAACGGGTCGTAATGCGTGCATCGAGCGCGGAGAGAGCCTCGTATATCAGCATCGCGTCGTTCACGTCGCCGCCCGTGGAGCGGATATTGACGATTACGGCAGGCGATTCGATATGCGAGATGCGCTCGACTTGCATACGGAACTTTTCGTAGGTCGCCACTTGCGACGGTTCGCCGTCGAACTGGCACTCTTCGGGAACTCCGATAACGCCCTCGATGTCGATTACGCACACCTCGGCTGAGTCGGAGATTCGGATTTGGGATTTTTGAGTCATAGTTTTTTTTTAAAATTAAGAGAACCGGGAGAACCGGGAGAACCGGGAAATAGGTATTATAGGTAGAACAGGTAATATAAGTCTCCTGCTATCCCAGTGCTCCCAGTACTCCCAGTGCTCCCAGAAAACCCCGCACGTGCCGCACCGCCCGGCTACTTTCTGTACATCTCGGCGCGGACTTTTTCGTAGGAGCATCCGAAACGGACGGCGACGGCATCCATGGCGCGGCATTTCGTTTCGCCGGCGTGCACACGCCGCATAACCTCGCGGCGGATAGCCCGCCGTTCGAGAGCCGAGAGGTCGATAAGCCCCTCGCTCCACAGACGGTCGAGAACCTCGTCGCTGCTCAATCCGCGCATCTCGATTGCGACAGGCGTCAAGGCGGCTCTGTTCACTCTTTTTTTCATCGCCGATCCTCCATAAGTCTGATGAACCGGCACTCCGTGGAGGGTTTCGACGGGTCGTAGGCATCGATACTCCATAGCCGGTAACGCGAACTCTCGCCGTTCACCGTGAACAGAAACGTGCTGCCTATCCATGGCGAAAAACCGTCGGGGGCGAACAGGTGTTCGATATCTTCGGGCGCAAGGCGCAGAGATACCGTCAGATACTGGCGCATCCGTTCGCGGTCGAGCATGTCGTCGTAATAGCGGTGGAGTCCGTCCAGTCCGTCGCGGTCCTCGAAGCCGAGCGTAAAGCCGCTGCAACACTCGTCGCCGCCGAAAATGAACGCCGCCAGCGGATAACCGGCATCGTCATGCGGGTAGCCCCACGTTTCGTTCGGCGGCAGAGGGTGCATGCCCATGTAGCGGACGATACGCGGCATGGAGGATGCCGACTGCTGCGGGTCGTCGGCGTCCGAACCGCCTATCCGCATTACGGACGCCGACGGTGCGGTCGCGACGACGGAATCGGCATTGACGGTTGTCGTAAATAGCGGATTGCGCATCTGCCGCGTGGTCGGGACGGTTCCGTAGAGCGGATTTTCGGACTTCCACACCCCCAGCGGCGAATCGGACGAAGCGTCTGTTTCGGCGGTCGCGGGGTCGCCCTCGGCATATCCGAACAGGCGGTACTGCGGTGCTCCCAAACCGATGTCCGACAGCGTTATCGGCTGCGAACGGTCGATGCGGCCGTTCCAGTCGAACGTCTGCGAATCGTCGTAGAACCGCTCCAAAGGCTCGATACGGACGGTTCGGGTGCGATTGTCGGTATAGACCGCGAGATTGAACATATGACACACCGCCGCGAGAAAGTCGAGCCGGCTTACGCGTCGTGCGGCTATGTCGGCGAACGTCAGCATGGAACCGTAGCCCGCGCACTCCGAGAAATAGGGGCGCAGCGAACATCCGCGACCGATGGTGAGCGTCATGCCCTCGTCCGCTCCGGAGAAGACAATCTTATCGAACAGCAGTTTCGACCGTGCGGCTATTTCGCGCGGCGGAATACGGATGTCGGTCTGCACGGCGAGAGTGCCGCCCTCCCGGACATAGCCCGCATACAATGCCCAGTCGCCTTCATACGGCACGTACGCCGCCGATGCCGAGTCGCGGCAGAGCAGTTCGCATTCGCCCGCAGTCGCCGAGGCGGGAATCGTCGCCGAGGCCAATCGCGACGCGAATGCCGCTATTTCGGTCGTGCCGCGACGCAGCGAATAGGAGCGTCCCTCCGTGTGGTCGAATACGATGACGCTGTAACGGTTGCCTGCGACGGGCGACTGCCGGTAGTCGGCATAGGAGTTGGCGAGCGTGAACTCGACCGTCTGTCCGCCGATGAGCGCAATGCGGTCGAAGCCTTTCAAGCGGCGGCGCGAGAGGATGCGGAACGACGTTTCGTACTCCAAATGGAGCAGAAATCCGACATTCGCGGCAACCGGCGGCGAAAAACATGCGTAGCCGTCGTTATCGACGAAGAAGCAGCCGCCTGCGGAGAAGGTATCGCTCATCGCTATGCCGTTTTCGTCGAGAGCCTGCGAATCGGCGGTATCGACGATGTTTCCGACCGAGTGCTTGACGACCGACGGCGAAGCGAACACGCGACCGAACATATCGGCATCCGCCGATGCGGACGTGCTTCGGCGGGCGAAGAAATCCATCCGTTCGCGCTGCCGCGAGGTATCGACCGACGCATACGAGCCCGACGCATAAAGAGACTCGGCGAAATCGCCGTCGAAAAAGTCGCTGCGCAGACGGTAGCCAGCGTCGTCGAATATGCTTCGCACCAAAGCCGCGACCGAGATGAACGGATGGTAGTCGTCGGTCATCATGACGCGGGCTACGGGCAGCAGCGACGGCGACACGCCCGACAACCTCGCATCGCGGCATACGGGCAGGAACCGCACCGCGCTATCGCCGGTCCACGTGGCGGCGACAGCCTCCGGGGTGAGCGGCATCGAAAACTCTATGCCGCTGTCGCCTATCATCGTGCGCGCCGCCCGTTCGGCCCACTGCGCAGCACCGCCCGTGATGCGCACCTCGTAGGCCGCCGCTCCCGACAGAGGGCAGAACGACGCTGAAAGCAGATACGCCGTTCCCGAAAGCAGAACCGCAGTCCCCGCCTCGATACGCGCTTCGTGGTGCGCTGCATTGAACCGCTCGACGGCATACGGGTCGAGTGCGCGCCCGAATACCGCATCGTTCGCCGGAGATGAAGGGAGTTTCACGACCATCGTGCGTCCGCTGCGTCCAGCAGCGACATCGGACATGGCGGCGGCATCGAATCCGACCGGTATCGGCACGTCGGCGGCGAGGTCGCACCGGCGTCCGTCCACGTAAAGCCGCATCATAACTCGACCTCCTTCCCGTCGGCGATACGCAAATCCATGTCGATGCAGCACGGTCTGCCGTATTCGTAAAGGGTCGATGCCGTGGTCAGCACCTCGACCTCGGTATGGGCATTCACGCCCTCTATCCACACCTTCGGCGACAAGGCGATGTCGGCGAGAGCCTCGATAACGCCCCTGCGTTCGTAATCGGACACGAGCCTGATGCACTGCTCCGTCTCGCAGCCCGCAGTTCGGCGGAATCCGTCGGCTTCGGCGACCGTGCTGCGCACCGTATTGCGCATGATGCTGCGGACAATCGGGAACGTATAGCGTTCGACGGTTCCGACCGAAGACACCCATGCGAGCCGCAAGTCGTCCGGATAACGTTTTACGAACGAATAATAGACGGAACGGATATAGCCGCCGCTGCCTGTAATGCGCACCTCCAACGTTCGCGAATCTTCCGGGAAGTCGCGGGTGTCGATGCAGAGTATCGCGGCCCCGGTTTCGGGTGCGAGTTCGCAGTACGCCGCCATGCCGTTGTCGGCGACCACGCACACGTCCAGCATCGAATCGGGGCGGCAGAAGATGCGGAGTTCGTCGCGTTCGCCGTAACCGATTCGGCGGTGTTCGGTCATCGTCGAGAGCCACGAACCGGCGACCGCCTCGACACGGTTGTCGGAGAGAACGAGCATCCGCGACCGCACGCCGTCGATTTCGACGACGAACCGGCAGCACGGGGCTTCGAGAAGCGTCGTGCCGCGTACCGACATGGGCAGCGGGTCGATGAAACGGCGGACGTACGGAGCGATGTCGAACGAACCGGCCGTAACGCCGCACAGCATTTGGCGACCTATCGTTTCGTCGGAATCGTATTCGATTATCGACACCTGCACGTCGCGAGGTTCGGCGGTCTCGGTGTCGAACGAGTAGACAAGTCCGGCATCGACCGGAGAGAGATTTTCGGGTTGTTCGGTGAATTTCATGGAAAGATGGTTTTTAGAAAGAACCGGGAGCACTGGGAGAACCGGGAGGGCTGGGAGAACCGGGAGGGCTGGGAGAACCGGGAGGGCTGGGAAATAGGTATTACAGGCAGAATAGGTAATATAAGTCTCCTGCTATCCCAGAACTCCAAGTGCTCCCAGTGCTCTCAGAATAACCCGCACGTGCCGACCTCCCGGAAAAAGCCGCACGCGATACCCTACCCATCCAACTCCCCGAACAGCGACACGACATCGGCGACGGCGGTCATGGCGATTTCGCCGTGAGTGGTGAGGGTCAGTGCCGAGGGCGAGAGCGACAGGTTTTCGACAGACAGCACCCTTTCGCGCGACGAAAGCGAGCAGAAGATGTCGAGCAGCGAACGTTCGAGGCGGTCGAGTGCGCGTTCGCGGTCGGCGGGCGAAAACCGTGCGCCGTCTTCGAGCAGATGCAGCGTCAGACGGTAGGTTATCTTTCCGCGGCGGCGACCCTCGATGTCCCGGAACTCGGGATAGGGCATGAATGCCGCCGGGTAGCGTCCGACGAGCGAATTCATATACTCCTGCGGGGCGGAGCGGAACGAATAACCCTTCGACTCGGCGATATCGCGCATGGCGGAGGTGAGATAGGAACGGTTCATAGGCGGATGAAGGATTGGAAAAGGTCGTCGAAATCGCGGCGGCTTGCCGCCCTTAAAGTCCGCAAGGGCTTTAACGACCTAAAATAAAACTGTTGATAAAATTGTTGATTGTTGTCGATAACCGCCCGAAAGCGGCGAATCTTCACGGGATTCGATTGTCGATAAGTTTTCGACACGATGCGCACTGATGTTGAAAACTCCGATAGACCGACGTCCTATCGACGGTGCAAATATACTGCGGCGGATATGCCCTTGTCAAGAGGCGGCGGCAAAAAAATCGCATCCCTTTGCGGCGGCAGTCGCGCAATACGTTAAAAGAAAACCGGTTGCCGCATCGAAAAAAACTTCGTTTTTTCTAAAATTTTTACACGGACAAGGCACATTCTATGCAAAAGATTGCTATCTTTGCGATGTAAATCGTCCGATTTTTCGGATTCGGCGACAGTTCCGAATGCGCTTTGCGAAGATGCGGAACAAGAACATGTTTAATCAAAACGGTAACAAGTATGGACGATGGTCATCTATCCGAAAATAGCCGCAATATCGTATCTGAATGCGATACCGTTCATCCATGGTATCGAGCACGGAGGTAATCTCCGCGCCGACTTGTTATTGACTCCGCCGGCAGACTGCGTCAGGAATTTCATCGAGGGCAAAGCGGACATCGCTCTGCTTTCGTCCGCCGTCGTGCCGTCGCTGCGGGGGGCGGAAATAATCACCGATTACTGTATAGGTGCGAACGGAGCGGTGCGCACGGTCGTCGTGGTAGGCAACACGCCTATTTCGAAGGTTCGCCGCATCTGGCTCGACGCCCACTCGCGCACCTCGGTGCAGTTGGTCGGCTATCTCGCCGCCAACCGCTGGAAAATCGCTCCCGAATGGCTTCTGCTCGACGACTGCACGCTGCTCGACAATCCGCAGGAGGGTGACGCCTATCTGCTTATAGGCGACAAGGTTTTCGAGAACGAGGGGCGTTTCGCCTACTCCTACGATCTTGCCGCAGAGTGGAAGGCGCAGACGAATATGCCGTTCGCATTCGCCGTATGGGTCGGGCGCAAGGGAATGTCGTACGAGATTCACGATGCGTTGCAGCACGCACTGACCTACGGCATCGAGCATACCTACGAGGCGATAATGGAGAGCCGCTATGCCGACCTGCCTTATGCCTACGACTATCTGACGCGCAACATCGATTTCATCTTCAATGCCGAAAAGCACCGCGCGCTCGAAAAATTCTGGAATTACGGTCTGAAAATCACTCCCAAGGTCAATCCCGGCTGAAGAGGTTGAGCCCGCGCATCCGTCCGGCTGACGGGTGCGGAGTACTGCGAACGAATGGGTTGTCGAACGACTAAATCAGGGAGGACCGAAAAGTGATTACAATCTATCTTAAACAATACAACAAGATTATCCGAAACGCCGACACGGAGTTGTTCGACGATTTGGGTTTCGACGACATTCTGTGGATAGACATGGTGCAGCCGAGCATCAAGGAGCAGAAGGCGGTCGAGAATTTCATGGAGATAAGCCTGCAAACCAAACAGCAGGTCGAGGAGATCGAATCGACATCCAAGTATTCCGAAACCGAAAACGCGATTATCTCCAACTGCAATTTCTTCATTCCGGTCGGCAGCGAGAGTTTCGAGGTCGAACCCGTGTCGTTCATCCTCTCGAACGAGGGTGTGCTCGTATCGGTGCGGCAGGCGGACATGCGCACGTTCCGCGAGGCGGAAAAGCGGTTGCAGATGAACTACCGGAGTTTCTCGACGGGTTACCACATACTCATTTCGCTGCTCGAAGTGCGCATCGACTTCGACGCCGACCTCGTCGAACTGGTCGGACGGCAGGTGTCGTCGCTCAGCAAGGACATCAACGGCGAAGACTCTATCGACAAGGCCGTCATCCACCGCATCAACATGTTGCAGGAGCGCACCATGACCCTGCGCGAGAACATCTTCGACCGTCAGCGCGTGCTGTCGGGCATTCTGCGCAGCGAACGCTTCCCGAACGATATTTATCCGCGGCTTCAATTGATGATCAAGGACGTGAACTCGCTTATCAGTCATACCGATTTCAGTTTCCAGCGTCTGGACTACATACAGGATGCCGCGCTCGGCCTTATCAACATCGAGCAGAACGAAATCGTGAAAATATTCTCCATCGCCGCCGTGATTTTCCTGCCCGCGACGCTCATCGCGAGCATCTACGGCATGAACTTCAAGTTCATGCCCGAACTCGAATGGAGCATCACGTTCTCCAACGGCTGGACACTGCCGCTCGGCTATATCTTCGCCATCGGTCTGATGCTTTTGGCTTCGGGTCTTACGGTAGGATTTTTCCGATACAAGAAGTGGATTTGATTCTTCGAGGACTTTAATGCCCTTAAAGTCCTCAAAGAAACATTACGCCGACTGCTTCCCCTCGCGGAAGATGTTGAAGCGGCGGAGGCGCGGATTGCGACGGTCGAGCAGAAGCGATTCTATCAGCAGCAGAACCAGTGCCGCGACGATAAGCCACGGAAACTGTTCGTTATACTCCTCGAAGCGGAGCGAGGTTACCTCGCCGCGTTCCATGTCGTTGATTTTTTCGACTATCTCGTCCAATCCGAACGCCTGATTCGTCGCGCGGACATATCCTCCGTCGCCTATCGAGGCTATTTCCTGCAACATCTCCTCGTTCAGCCGGCTGACGACCATATCGCCCTTCTCGTCGCGGATAAACTCGCCGCCCATTTTTATCGGCGCGCCCTCGGGAGTGCCTATGCCTATCGCGAAAATGCGTATGCCCTGTTCGGCGGCACGGCGTGCGGCTTCTACGGCATCGGCATCGTGCGCTTCGCCGTCGGTAATGAGTATCATCGCGCGGCTCTTGTCGGGCGCATTGGAAAACGACAGTGCGGCGAGCGACACGGCCTGTCCGAGGTCGGTGCCCTGCACCGAAACCAGCGACGGCGACAACTTGCGGGCGAAACTTTTGGCCATTCGGTAGTCGGACGTTATCGGCAGTTGCACTTTCGCTTCTCCGGCGAAAACGACCATGCCGACGCGGTCCTGCGTCAGCGACGAAAAGAGTTTGTCTATCGAGTATCGCGTGCGGTCGAGACGGCTCGGCGAGAAATCTTCGGCGAGCATCGAGTTCGACACGTCCACGACGAGCATCATCTCGATGCCTTCCGCCTTATCCTCACGCAGTTTCGAGCCGAACTGCGGGCGGGCGGCAGCAAGCACGACAAGAGCGAATGCCGTGATGAACAACAGCGATTTCAACCTGACGCGACCCGCCGAAACATCGGGCATCAACTCGCGGAGCAGTTCGGGATTGCCGAAACGCGCGAGCGACCGGCGGCGCAATCGGGCGGCGGCGAATAACAGAAGAATCATTGCCGGCACGAGTGCGAGCAACCACAGCATATCCGGATTTGCGAATCTGAACATTACGGTATACGTTTAAGAATTAAACGACTGACGATGAATTCGAGCAGAAGTGCAGCCAACGCCGCGAGCACCCATACGAGATACTCCTCGTGGAGAATCGTAAACTCGCTGACCTCGACACGGCTCTTTTCCATACGGTTGATTCGGTCGTATATCGATTGGAGCGTCTGTTTGTCGGTCGCACGGAAGTACTCGCCGCCGGTCTGTCGGGCTATATTGCGGAGAATCTCCTCGTCGATTTCGACCTTCATATCGACGGTCTGCACGAAGTTGCCGCGCTGGTCGAAGACCGGATAGGGAGCCTCGCCCATCGTGCCGACACCTATCGTATAGACCTTGATGCCGTAATCATGCGCTATGGCGGCGGCTGTCAGCGGTGCGATTTCGCCGCGGTTGTTCACGCCGTCGGTCA
>CAYRSF010000002.1:0-18680 GCA_964427035.1 uncultured Alistipes sp. | reverse complement strand
CACCAACGAGGAGAGCGGCTCCTCGATTTGCTCGGTGAGCGTGCGTTTCAGGGCGCGGGCGCCGCTGCGCGCCTCGTAGCCCATCTCCGCCAGCCGGCGCTTCGCCGTGGGGGTGATGCGGATGCGGTAGCCCATGCGCTCGGCGCGTGCGTGGAGCTCCTGCAGCTCCAACTCGATGATGCGCTCCACGTCCTGCGGCTCCAAGGTGTGGAAGACCACGATGTCGTCGATGCGGTTCAGGAACTCCGGGGCGAAGGTCTCCTCCAATGCCTGGCGGTAGCCGCAGGCGGGGGCCTCCTGCTCCGAGCAGCTCTTCGAGGGGGTGGAGAAGCCCACCTGGCGCGAGCGCTTCGCCTCCTGGCGCGAGCCGACGTTCGAGGTCATGATGAGCACCGTGTTGCGGAAGTCCACCCTGCGGCCCGAGCCGTCGGTGAGGCACCCCTCGTCGAAGACCTGCAGCAGCGTGTTGAAGATGTCGGGGTGAGCCTTCTCGATTTCGTCGAACAGCACCACCGAGTAAGGATGACGCCTGACGGCTTCGGTCAGTTGTCCGCCCTCGCCGTAGCCTACATAACCCGGCGGCGAGCCTATAAGCCGCGCAACATTGTGCCGCTCGCCGTACTCCGACATGTCGATGCGGATAAGCCCCTGCCGGTCGTCGAACATCCATTTCGACAACTCTTTGGCGAGCAAAGTTTTGCCGACGCCGGTAGGACCGACGAACATGAATACGCCCATCGGACGGTTTTCGTCTTTCAGTCCGGCTCTCGAACGCCGTATCGAACGCGACACGCGTGCGACGGCTTCGCTCTGACCTATTACGCGCGAGGCGAGATGTCCTTCGAGTCCGCGCAAACGTTCGGCATCGCCGTCGTTCAGCCGCTCGGCAGGAATGCCCGTTATCGAGGTGATGACACGCGCGACATCGCCGGCGGTAATCTCGACGGGATTCATCTCCAACGAGCGTCGCCATGCCGATTTGCTCTCGTCGAGCCGCGAACGCAGCGCGATTTCGCGCAGTCTCGCCGATGCCGCACGGTCGTAAACCAGAGCCTCGACAGCCTGTTTGCGGGCTTGGCGGGTGTCGGCTATCATCCGTTCGAGTTCGCGCACCGACTCGGGCTTTTCGGAGGTCGCCAGATGCGCCCGCGAACCGACCTCGTCCATGACGTCGATAGCCTTGTCCGGAAAACAGCGGTCGGTCATGTAGCGTCCCGTCAAATCGACGCATGCCCGCAACGCCTCCTCCGAATATCGCACACGGTGATGCTGCTCGTAGTTCGGAGCGATATTGTGCAGAATCTGCAAAGTCTGCTCAGCCGTAGACGGTTCGACGACCACTTTCTGGAAACGCCGCTCCAAAGCGGCATCCTTCTCGATATTCTCGCGGAACTCGTCGAGCGTCGTCGCGCCTATGGTCTGCAATTCGCCGCGGGCGAGTGCCGGTTTGAGGATGTTCGCCGTGTCGAGGCTGCCCTGAGTGGAGCCGGCACCGACTATGGTGTGGATTTCGTCGATGAATATTATGGTATTATTCGAGCGTTTCAGTTCGTCGATGAGTTGCTGCATGCGCTCCTCGAACTCGCCGCGGAACTTGGTTCCGGCAACGAGCGACGACACGTCGAGCGACACTATCGATTTGTCGGCTATCGTGTACGGCACGTCGCCCGAAGCAATCATCTGGGCGAGCCCTTCGACGATTGCGCTCTTGCCGACGCCCGCTTCGCCGACCAGTATCGGATTGTTCTTCTTGCGGCGCGAAAGAATCTCTATGACGCGCCCTATCTCCCGCTCGCGGCCCACGACCGGATCGAGTTTGCCCTCGCGGGCCAACCGGGTCAAATCGACACCGAACCGTGAAACCATATCCGACGGAGCGTTGTCGGGTTGCAGCGAATCGCCGTAATCGAGCAGCCGCATGTTCGATTCGGATATCGGGCGGTTGTCGGCGATGAACGAATCCATTTCGGCAGCGATAACGGAAGAGTCTATGCCGCAGGCTCTCAACGTCCTCGACGCCGAGGTGGATTCGTCGTCCAGAATATCCATCATCGCATGCGCGGTCGAAATGCGTTTCGCATCCGGAAAACGCTCTTTGAGCGTTGCTATGTACTGCACGAAAAACTCTTCGGGATTCGCACCTTCGCTTTGTGCACGGGCGATGTCGTGCTCGATGCGCAGCGAAATCTGGTACAACTCCCAATCTTTGAGATGCGACGCAAGCATACGGCAAGCCATCGAGCCGTCCTCGCGCAGAATCTGCAACATCAGACAGTCTTTAAGCGAGTGGTCGATTTTCGCTTTCGCGGTATCGAACGTCGTACGGGCGATAACGCCCTCCAAGGCTTTCGATATTTTAATCTGCATATCCATATCTCCATTAAATTTCGCAGAAATAACGCGAATATGCAATATAATATTATGTTAAATATTATCGTGAAACGGCATGATGATGTCAATCCGCTGACATCAAAAAGATTGGACAGGATAAAAATGGCGGGAACGAGGAGGGAAAGGTTATGAAACAGGTTTTATAGGTATTATAAGTATTATAGGCAGCACAGGACCTATATTACCTATACTACCTATACTACCTATATTACCTATTTTGCCCGTTCCGCCAATCGCTCTCCGTCCTACTTCACCATCGCCCGATTGCCGATGCCGTCGATACAGATTTCCAGAGGTTCGTCGAAGCGCACGTGGCGGACGTACTCCGATTCGTAGACGGCAGGCATGGCGTTCAGCCGCCCGAAATCGAGCGTTCCGTCGCCTGCATAAGGGTTCACGGTCATATATCCCACGCCGAACGAGGTCATGTTCTGGAAAAAGTGCGTGCCCTGACTCGGCTCGATGCGGAAGTTGTCCAGACCGCACTCGACAATCACTTTCGCATCCGAAATATCGCTCCACTTCACCGGAACGCCCAACCACGGATTGCTCGACCCCCAGCGTCCGAAGCCCACGAGGACATACGGACGCCCATCGCGGCGCATGACGTCGTTCATGCGCGTAATCTCGGCAGCCATCTTCTCTGTCGCCGCCGGGTCGAAAGTTTCGGGACGCAGATAGATGATATCGCGCACCCCCTCGACAGCGCCCGTACCGAGCGCACTCTCGGAACAGACTATCGAACCTGACGTGTCGATTTGCGACCAGTTCACTGCCTCCCTTCCTCCGCCGTTGGCGATAGGTCTGATTTGCAGGACATTGAATATTTTCAGTTTGCTTCCGCGGTCGAGATTGGCGGCGAATTCGATTTCGACGCAGCACTTCATCTCGCGCTGTCCGATTTCGAGCAGGCGCGCAAGAATCTCGGCAAGCGGGAAAGTGTTGTATTTCAGAATATGGGCGAACGTTATCACCTTGATTCCCTCGGCGAGCGGCGAATCGACCATGCGCATGCTCTGCATGTCCCATGTCGAAGCGACATTCTTAATGTTGCGGAACTTCGTGCAGTCGGCGATGTTGAGCCGTTCGAGATTGACGGCATCGTCGATAGAGGTCTTGAACTTTTCGGGTTTGAGGTTCAGAGCGTACATCACCTGCTGGGTATCGCGCATGGCGAGTGCCGGAGTGGATGTCTGCAACACGTGGTTCGGGTATTTCGGCGAAAACCGAAGCACCTGTTCGCCGTCCACGACCGCCTTTCCCAGACCGAAAGCGACCTTGGCGATGCCGTCTTCCGCCCGTTCGTAGCCGATAGGATAGAAGTTGAGCGACCGCGCCACCCCCGAAAGCGTCGGGAAATAGTAGCCCGAATCCTCCGAACCGCAGATTTCTTCGATGACGATAGCCATTTTCTCCTCCGATATCACGTTCGCCGTCGCCGTGATATAGGCTCGCGACGATGCAAAATAGACCGAGGCATAGACGCTCTTTATCGCTTTCGAGAGCAGGCGCAGTTCCTGGTCCTCGTTCTCGGTGTGCGGAATCATGTAAGTGGAGTATATGCCGGCGAACGGCTGGTAATAGGAGTCCTCCAACTTCGATGACGAACGTATGGCGAGCGGCTTGCGGACATGGCGGATGAATACGCGCAGCGCATCGTCCAACTCCTGCGGCAGACGCGATGCGACGAACTCCGAGAGGATTTCGGCATCGGAGATGTCGGAGTTGATGACGTACTGCAAACCGTTCTCGATAATGAAGCGGTCGAAATATTCGGTCGTTATGACGAGCGTTCGCGGAACGAGCACGCGCACCCCCTCCCACTCGTTGTAGAGATTGTATTTTTGGAGAATATGGTTCATGAACGCAAGTCCGCGAGCCTTGCCGCCGAGCGAACCGTTGCCCAGACGGGCGAACCAAATCGCGTCGTTGTAGTTTTCGGGGCAGAACTTCGCCACGACGCCCAAACCCTGCTTGATACGGTAGTCGCGAATGCTGTCCGTTACGAACTGACGCATGTCGGCGATGCTGCCGAAAGATTCGACCGTAATCGCCCTGAACGAATTGCCGAGCGAGAAGATTCCGCGCGAAAAGAGCCATTTCGACAGGTAGTTGTTGCGCGCCACGTCGTACAGCATCTGCTCCGGAATCGTGTGCATCAGCCGTTCGAGACCGTGCAGGTCTTCGGCACGCGCAATCTCCTCGCCCGAGTCGGGGTCGGTAAGCACGAAATCGCCGAATGCGAACTCGCGACCGATATACTCGCCGAGTTCATGGATAAGCGTCTTGGAATTTTTGACGATGAACCCTACGCCGAGACGTTCTGCCACCGAGCGCATGCTCTCCTGCGACGACTGCATCAGAAACGGCATTGTCGGGTTGTCGCGCCGGATAAGGTTGCAGAGGTCGATTCCGGCGTCGAGTTTTTCGTCTTTCGGGTTGTCGTTCTTGTGAATGACGAATCCGACGTCCGAAATCACGCCGAGCATGTTGCCCTTGTAGCGTTCGTACATGGCGACGGCATCGGTATAGTTCGTCGCCATGAGTATCTTCGGACGGGCGCGCTTGCGCATTATCTGCTGCTGTTCGTTCAGCGCGTCGCGCACCGATTCGAGATTCTGCTGCAAAACGAGTTTGTATATCGCCGGCAGATAGGTCGAATAGTAGCGCACCGAGTCCTCGACCAGCAGAATCGTCTGCACGCCGACTTCGAGTATGTCGTGGTCGGCATTCATGCTGTCCTCCAACAGTTTGATTATGGCGATAATCAGGTCGGTCGAGTTGTTCCAGCAGAAAACGTAATCTATCGACGATTTGTCGTTCTCGTCGATTTGGCGGTATATCTCCTTGGAAAAATTCGTCAGCAGCACGATAGGCGTCTGCGGGCAACGCTCCTTCATTATCTTCGAGAAGGAGAAAACGTCGATTTCGCCGACATTGTACATCGTTATGACGAGGTCGAAGCATTCCAGTTCATCGGCGAGCGCAAGAGCCTCCCGGGTCGATTCGACCTGCGTTATCGACGGCGGATTGCTCAAATTGAGTTCCGAATATTCGTGGGTTATCTGCGCCTCGATACGACCGTCCTCTTCGAGCGAATAACTGTCGTAACTGTTGCAGACAAGCAATATTCTGCGAATGCGCCGCTTCATCAGCGAAGAGTAGTCCAATCCCTTTTCATTATGCCGGATATCCATCGGTATTGCGTTTTATCGACACAAATTTACCTTTTTTATTCATTTTTCACCAATCCGGCGTCCAAAATCTATATATTTGTAGGCAAACAGTACGAAAATTATGAATGTGAATATCGAAGAGCGCGTCCGTCGCGCAAAGGAACTGTTTCGCAGCGGCTACAACTGCTGCCAGTCGGTAGTGCTCGCCTACTCCGACATAATCGGGCTGGACGAGCGTCTCGCCGCAACCGTCGCATCCCCGTTCGGGGGCGGCATGGGACGGCTGCGCGAAGTCTGCGGCACGGTCAGCGGCATGTCCATCGTCGCCGGATTCCTCTCGCCGTCGCCGGCCAACGACGACCCCGAAGCCAAACGCCGCAACTATGCCCTCGTGCAGGAGTTCGCCGAGGCATTCCGCAGCCGGAACGGCTATATCGTCTGCCGGCAACTGCTCGGGCTCGACCGCGAAAAGGACGACCCGACGCCGTCGCCGCGAACGGCAGAATACTATCGCAAACGTCCGTGCGCCGAGTATGTCGGCGACGCGGCACGCATAATCGGAGAATATCTAAACAAATAACGCCATGAACATTATCAAAAAAATCAAGCGATTCTTTTCAAGCAACAGCCCCGTTGCCACCGACAAGGCTCCGAAAGCGGTCGGACCCTATTCGCAGGCGCAATGCTGCAACGCGACATGGACCACCTACGTTTCGGGGCAACTGCCGATAAACCCGCGGACGGGACAGATGCCCGAAACCGTCGAAGCGCAGACGGCGCAGTCGCTCGACAACATCGGTGCGATTTTGGAAGCGGACGGGCTTTCGTTCGACAATGTCGTCAAGACGACGGTACTGCTCGCCGACATCGCCGATTTCGCCGCGATGAACGGCGTTTACGCGAAATATTTCACCGACAATCTGCCTGCCCGCGTCTGCTTTCAGGTCGCCGCACTCCCTATGGGCGCGAAGGTCGAAATCGACGCGATAGCGGTGCAGTAGAATAAAAGCGGATTAAAGCCGTCAAGGAGGTTAAAGATTTTTCGTCAGACTTTGTCCGAATCGCCTGCGGAGAGTGCAGCGGCGATTTTTTCGGCTTTGGAGCGTCCGACGACCGAGGCGAGTTCGCCGAGGCTTGCGGAGCGGATTTTCGACATCGTGCGGAAATGTTTGAACAGGGCTTCGATGCTCTTCGAGCCGATGCCCTCGATACGTTCCAGTTCGCTGTGCAGAAAGGCGTTGCTGCGTTTCTGGCGGTGGAACGTGATGGCGAAGCGGTGCACCTCCTCCTGAATATGCGAAAACAGATGGAACAGGGACGACGTGGGTCGCAGCCCTATCGACACCGGCGGATAGCCGCACAACAACTCCGACGTGCGGTGGTGGCTGTCCTTGGCAAGTCCGGCAATCGGTATCTTCAATTCCAGACGCTCCAACACCTCGTGAATCGCTCCCATCTGCCCCTTGCCGCCGTCGGCGATGATAAGGTCGGGCAACTCATCCCCCTCGTCGAGCAGGCGTCGATAGCGACGCCATACGATTTCGCGCATCGACGCGTAATCGTCCGACCCCTCGACCGTCTTCACGTTGAAATGGCGGTACTCCTTGCGCGAGGGCTTGCCGTCGCGGAAGACGACGCACGAAGCGACCGGCGACGCACCCTGCAAATTCGCGGTGTCGAAACACTCGATATGGCGCGGCTGGCGGTCGAGCCTCAACTCGCGGCGCATCGACTCCATAAGGCGTTCGGTATGACGTTCGGGATTCTTGATTTCGAGATTTTTGAGTTGTTCGGCTCGGAAAATGCGTGCGCTGCGCTCCGAAAATTCGAGCAGCGACCGGCGTTCTCCCCGTTTCGGAACGACGAACCGCACGTTCGGGAAAAACTCCTCGTGCGGCATGAACGGCACGATGACCTCGCCCGAGAGTTCGCCTGCTATATTGTCTGCCACGTGCTGCATGCCGAGTGTCAGCATCGACCGTTCGTCCTCCTCGACGCCCGCCGAGATGCGCACCGTATGAATGGCGACTATCGAACCGCCGCGAACTCGGATGAAGTTGCAGTACGCCTCGTCGCCGTCCGCGAGCAGCGAGAAGACGTCGGTATCGACGATATTCGCGCTTACGATAACAGAGCGGCTGCGGTACTTCTCCAAGGCGTCGAGCCGAGCCTTGAAACGCTGCGCCGCCTCGAACCGCAGTTCGTCGGCCGCACGCTTCATTTCATTTTCGAGATATGTCTTCACGGGACGCAGGTCGCCTTTGAGAACCGACGTTACAAGGTCTACGAATACCGCATACTCCCGCTCGCCGACGGCACCGATGCAGGGGGCTTTGCAGTTGCCGATATGGTATTGAAGACACGGCGTATAACGACCGCGGGCGATAAGGTCGGGTGCGAGATTGAGGTTGCACGTACGGAGCGGCACGACCTCGCGGACGAATTCGAGAATCGAGCGTTGAGCGGCGACCGAACCGTAGGGACCGAAATATTGCGAACCGTCGCGGACTATCCGGCGGGTGGACTGCACTCGCGGGAAATGTTCGCTGCGCAGAACTATCCACGGATAGGTCTTGTCGTCCTTCAACAGGATGTTGTATCGCGGTTGGAGAGTCTTTATGAGCGAATTTTCGAGCAACAGGGCATCGGTTTCGCTATCGACGACGATATAACGCAGTGCAGCGATGCGGCTGACCATGACGCGCACTTTCGGCGTATGATCCCTGCTTTGGAGAAAATACGACGAAACACGTTTGCGCAGGCTCTTCGCCTTGCCGACATAAATCACCTCGCCCGACGAGTTCTCGAACATGTAGCACCCCGGCGACAACGGCAGCATGGCGACCTGCTCTTTCAGCGACGAAATACGTTTTTCTTCCATAGCGATACAAATTTAGTCGATTCGCCCGACTTTACACAAAAATCGATACAAAAAACGGCGGCGGCGGGTCGCGGAACAGGTCAAACGGGTAATACGGGAATTATATGACGTGCTCCTATACTGCCTGTTGCACGCTATTCGCCGGCTTTGCGGTACGGCTCTGTTCGTTCGACGTTTTATCCCGTTATCCGAATGTATATATTTTTCTCAAAACATGTCGTATTTCGGAATAATTGACTTATATTTGCACCGAAAACAGATATCCGCATGCCGGGTGAAAAACAGCGCATTATTCTCCGTTGGTATCATATATGATTATCGATAAATATAATACTAAATCTCACCATACAAAAAAATGAAGAAATTTTGCACTTCTTTATCGCGAATCGCAGCGACAGCCGTTATCGTACTGACGGTTATGGCGTTACAAATTTCGTGCGTAGACAAAGAATTCCAACTCAACGACGTCTCGGGAGAGATAACCGTCGGACAGGGAGATCTCACGATTCCGCTCGGTTTTCTTAAACCCAAGACTCTCGGCGAAATCATCGGCAGCGACATCGAGGAACTGACGACCGATGATCGCGGCAACTATTCAATCTCTTACTCCGGCGGCGACCGTTTCGACGTCGAAGGCATCAAAACCGATTTCGTCCTCAACCGTTCGGCCGCCTCTGCGACGATAGCCTATCCCGACATGCGCATCGACGACCTGACGCGGACTATCGACCAAACATTCTCGCTCGACATCCCGACGGCATTGCAACATACCGTCCTGCCCGCACCGATTTCGGCGACGGTCGAGGATTCGGGCGAATTCGACTGCAACATCGATCTCGCCATTCCGAAACAAATCAAGTCGGTAAACAAAATCATGCTCGCCGGCGACAAGGGTTCGCGGTTCGACATCACCATGTCGCTTAACGGACTCGCCCCTATCAACGGCGGCGGCACGGCGACGGTAAGCGTAACCGTTCCCGACGGATACGAACTCCTCGACGAGACCGGCAAAGCCGTATCGGGCAACACTTTTACCGCGACCAAGGCATTGGCGAACGGTGCGACGGGTCAGACTTTCGGAATGTACATACGCAGTCTCGACACGAGCCGCTCCGAAATCGTCGGCGGCAAACTCGAAATCGAAGACAAAATACGATATTCCATCCGTTACGCCTTCAATGCCAAATCGGGCAGGACGTTCGACCCGAACAGGGTGCCGACGCTCGCCATACATTCCGACCTGAAATACGGCGATGCGAACGTAACGGTGAACGAAATCGCGCTCGACGACGGCGTGCATACGCTCGACGAACGGCTGACGGTCGAGAACATCATCGACGAAATAAAGAATGTCTCGGAAGCGACATTCAAGGACACCTATCTGCCGCTGCGAATCGGCGGGCTCGACTGGGTAAGCCGGCGCATAGCCGAAGCGGCATTCGTCGAAATCACGCTGCCTGAAATTTTCGTTCTCGCCGAGAATCCCGCCGGGTACGATTCTCAGACCCGCACCATAACGGCTTCGCTCGCCACCCTGCGCGACGGCATGCCGATTCACTTGAAGGCTCTGCGCATCGATGCGGATAAGGGGAAACCCGTGAACGGACGCCTGACGGTCGATTTCTCGATACAGGTGAAGATGGGCTCCATACCGCAGGACATGATATTCGACGCTGCGGAACTCGTACACGACGGCACAGTGTCGATTGAAATGGCGATAGAGCAGACGACGGTAACCATCGACAGCATCTCGGGCACGATAGACTACCGGCAGACCGAAACCTCGACCATCGACCTCGGCGAAGTGGCCGATTACAATGTGTCGGTCGAGAATTTCGACGTATCGCCGGCGATAATTTTCGATGTCGTGAATCCGCTCGGAGTATCCCTTTCGGCTTCGGTGCGCCTCATTCCGATATATAACGGTACGGCGGCGACCCAAAACGCCGTTACGGTGAATGACGTCCGCATAGCGGCTGCGACACGCCGCAACGGTACGGTAACCGCCGGAAAAACGCATGTGGTAATCGCCAAAGCCGATCGCAAGAGCGATTTCGGCGGTGCGGGAACGATATTCAAAGAGGCGGACATCACACGTCTTTTCAAGGGTGCGATTCCGCAGCGAATCGAAATCGAAATCGACATAGCGTCCGACACCTCCGTCGAACACACGCTCTATGCCGCCGACAAATATTCGGTCGAATACGATTATTCGGTCGATATTCCGCTGGAATTCGGCGAGGACTTCGACATTTCGTACTCGGATACAGCGACCGGAATGTCCGATACCTTCTCCGACATCACCGACAAGGATATTTCGGTGGGCGACATTACGATAATCGCCTATATCGACAACTCCACTCCGCTCGACTTCAAAATCAAAACCGAACTGGTGGACATCGACGGCGTTCCGACGGCAGTGCAAGCGGTCGTGGACAAGTCCTGCGACACGGTATACGGTTCGGAGGACGGCAAAATCCGCACGAGCGAAGTCCGCCTCGCATTGAGTCTCGGCGAGGACAACAACATCAAGAATCTCGAAGCCGTGGACGGTGTGAAATTCGCACTCAACGCGCTCAGCCCGAAAGGCGGCATCCGTCTCAACGAAAACCAAAGCCTGTCGGCGAAACTCAAACTCAACATCAAGGGCGGCATAACTCTCGACATTAACGACTTAACCATAGAGGAGGAATAACTGTCATGAAACGATATATCATAGCATTACTTGCAGCAGTCGGAGTTTACGGCGGTGCTGCGGCACAGATAAAGACCGCGTATTTCATGGAGGGCTCGTACTTCCGTACGGACATGAACCCGGCACTCGCCCCGACCCGCGGCTATATCCAAACACCATTATTCGGCGGCATCGGGCTGTCGATGAACAACAATTTCCTGTCGGTGGACAACTTTCTCTACAAACGCGACGGCAAGGTCGTTTCGTTCCTCAACGGCGGAGTTCCTATCGACGATTTTCTGAAAAAACTGCCTAACACCGGCAAATTCGAATTCGACATGCAGATGACCCTCCTCGGATTCGGCGGACACACCAAAAAGATGTTCTGGAATGCCGGCATCAATTTACGCGCGAACACGGAACTGGCGATGAAAAAAGACATGTTCCGTCTGCTCAAAACGGTGGGCAGCGGACATTACGACATGTCCGGAACGAGCATGGCCGCACAGTCATACGTGGAGGCATACGTCGGCTTCGCGATTCCTGTCAAGAATTTCATCACGATAGGGTTCCGCGTCAAAGGTCTGCTCGGAGCGATGAACGCCAAAGGAGACATTACGAACATGTACCTCGACGTAACCGACGAAGCGGTGCGCGCCGAACTGGCAGGCAATATCCGCGGCAACTGCCCGGCGTTCAGAAGCGACTACGCCATAGGCAGCGAATTCAATTTCGACGACCTTGTACACGACAACGCCAAGGATATTCTGAAAAACATCAAGAGCGGCGGTTTTGCCGTGGATCTCGGTGCGGAGGTGCGTCTGCTCGACGAGAGGCTGAAAGTATCGGGAGCGATAACCGACCTCGGATTCATCTGCTGGGGCAAGAATTCGACCGTAAATGCCGACATGAAAGGATTCTTCAACTACGAGGGCGTCGATTTCGACAGCGGCGACGCAATCGCCGACAACGATTTCAATGCGACGATGACGCAATCGACCGGGAAATACGCTTCGCGGCTCAACTGCTCCCTCAATTTGGGCGTCGAATACAACATCCTGAACAACCATATCGCATTCGGACTGCTCTCGCACAGCAAATTCTGTCAGACGTTCTCGTATACCGAACTGACGGCGTCGGTCAATTTCCGTCTCGGGCACTGGTTTACGACGACGCTGAGCCACACGTTCCTCAACTACAACAAACTCGGAATCTTCGGCTTCGCAATCAACGCCCACCCTGCCGGACTCAACCTGTTCCTCGGCGTCGATTACATAGGTTTGAGTTATGCGAAAATGGACAATGTGTCGGTTCCGAAAACGATGAAATCGCTCAATATGTATTTCGGACTCGGATTCAATCTCGGAAAGGCGAAATACATGAAATCGATGCAGCCAAAACCGAAGAAAGCCAAGCATGCGAAAGGCGGCACGTTATAGTCCGTGCCGCCGGAATATAGGCGCAGCACAAAACGGTGAAGGTCGGCAAGTTCGCTTGCCGGCTTTCATTTATTTATGCGCATCATTGACTTCGTCCTAAATACTCCGCCTCGGCAAACCAAATAAATTTTGCTTTGCTCTCGGCTTATTCGTATTTTTGCAATAAATATTTAATCTAACCAATCGAAAAACATGAAATCCATACCTAAATCTCTGCTCGGACTTACGGTGTTGGCACCGATGACGGCGTGCCAGAACCATAAGGCAGACAAGCCGAACATCATCTTCTTCCTCGTGGACGATTACGGATGGCTCGACAGTTCGGTGGCATACGGCGAAGAGGTATACCCCAACAACCTGCGCATCCACACTCCGAACATGAAACGGCTGTCGGAGATGGGCGTAATCATGACGAACGCATACGCCTGCCCGCTTTCGACGCCGACCCGCACGAGCCTTATGACGGGCATGCACGCGGCGCACGAGAAGATAACGATGTTCACCGCTCCCGAAAAGGATACGCCGACCGACTTTACGGGCGGCACGCGCGGTTTCTTCACCGACGCATCGAACAGGGAGAACGACGACATATTCGCCCGTCCCGAATGGAACATCAACGGCATCAGCCCCGAACCGGGCATCGGACATACACAGTACGCCACGCCGATGGTAAAGCACCTCAAAGATGCGGGATACTATACCATCCACGTCGGCAAGGGGCACTGGGCATCCATCGGAACCCCGGGCGTTACGCCATACAACATGGGTTTCTGCGTGAATGTCGCCGGCAACATGGCAGGCATGCCGCGCAGTTATTACAGCGAAGACCACTTCGGAAACATCCCGGGCAAATGGACATACTCGGCGGTGAACGACCTCGAAGAGTTCTACGACACCGGTACGCACCTCACCGAGGCACTGACAGCGAAGGCTTTGCAGGCTTTGGAGTATCCGCTTGCCAACAACCAGCCGTTCTATCTCTACATGGCGCATTACGGAGTGCACACGCCGATACACGCCCACCCGGACTACTATCAGAAGTATATCGACGAGGGGCTTGAAGACCGGACGGCGAAATATGCGTCCATGGTCGAGAGCGTAGACCGCAGCCTCGGGGAGATTCTCGATTTCCTCGAAGACAGGGGCATCGCCGACAATACGGTTATCATCTTCTACTCCGACAACGGCGGGCACAGCCTCAACACCTCGAAAAGCAGCGTAGCGCACACGTTCAATGCACCGCTGCGCGAAGGCAAGGGTTCGGTTTACGAGGGAGGCGTCCGTGTGCCGATGATGTGCTATATTCCGGGCAAGACCGCCGCCGGAACGAGAATCAACACTCCGGTAGTGCCCGAAGATTTCTACCCTTCGATTCTCGAACTGGCAGGTATCGAAAACTACGAAACCGTGCAGGAACTCGACGGCAAAAGTTTCGTGAACCTCATTACCAAGGGTTCGCAAATGGCTGCGGAAGCCAGAAGACGCGGCGAACTCACCACGCAGAAGGAGGAGAACGCATTCGTCGTGCCCGAATCGGTATCGGGAATCGACCCGAACCGCACGGTCATATCGCACATGCCTCACCAGTGGAGAATAGAAGACCAGTACGATGTCGATTTCCTCAGTGCGGTGCGCAAAGGCGACTGGAAACTCGTGTACAGAATGCACGACGCGAAACTCGAACTCTACAACATCAAGGATGATATCGGCGAGCGCAACGACGTCGCAGCCGAGCATCCGGAGATAGTCAGGGAGTTGGCAGCGGAACTCGGCGGCAAACTCCGCGGCTGGGATGCTCCGATGCCTGTCGTGAAGGCGACCGGAGAGGTCGTTCCGATGCCGGACGAGATTTTGTAGACGCCGTCCGCCCTGTTTGAAAACCGGCTGTCCGCATTCGTCGGACAGCCGGTTTTTTCGGCTTAATTTTAAAGTCTCTAATGACCTTAAAGACTTTAAGACCGTTAATGTCGCCGACCGCGGAAGCCGCCGTTAAAACTTCAACTCCCTCAACTTGCGTTCGATTTGCTCGAAACGGTCGGTAGGCGCGGTGTGGCGTCCCTCCAAACGCATTCTGCGCGACCCGCCGGCGAAATTGCGAAGATTGTAGGTGAACTTGACGAGGAAATAACGCCCCATGGTCGAATTGTAACGCACCTGCGAATAACCCGTCCACACGTAACGTCCGAACGACGTATTCTGGTTCAGCACGTCGTTCACGCACAACTGCACCTCGCCCAAACGCCGCAGAATCTTCTTGCCGACAGCGATATTCCACATCGTGAAACAGTCGTTATAATGATTGGTGAAACCGACATACTGGGTAAACGTCGCATTGGTCGTCAGCGTGAAACCGAGCGGCAGCACGACTTTCACGTTCGCCGACGCGGTATGGGTGAAATAGTCGTTGTTAAGCACGGCGAGCGAACTTTTGTTCGTGCTGTACGACCCGCGCCAGTCGATGGTGAAATCGACATTCTCCGAAATATTGCTGCCGAGAGTGAGATTGGCATATCCCGTCAGATTGTCCATCATGTCGGGCGACTTGTTCACGACGACCGGAATATTCGAATAGTTCGCTCCAAGCGCGATATTGAGGTTCGAGCCGAGGAACTTCACCGGAAAACCGATGCTCGCCCGCCCCTCGTAAGACCAGTAGCCGTCGAGATTAACGGGCATCGTAAGTTGTATCGGATTGTATTTCCTGCCGTCGATTTCGATTGTCTCGGGCGAGTAGACGACATCCGTGCCGATATAGTCCCGAATATGCTGCGCCTTCGCCATAAGCATGAACGTCGTTCCTTTCGAAGTCGAGATATTGGTATAGCGGGCGAAAAAGTTGTGCTCGGCAAAGGGTTTCAGGTCGGGATTTCCATGGGACAGATATTGCGAATTGGAGACGTCGTAAATGTCGAGCATCGTCCACAGCGACGGGGCTTTGACCTCCGAATTGCAACTTATGCGAAGCGCATTGCTGCGGTTGAACGTCCATTGCAGAGTAGCGTTGTATACGGGGTGGTCGAACGTCCGCAGCGTGCGGTCGCCCGTCCAGCGGTTATGGTTCGACAGCCGGGAGTTTTGATACGACGCATTGAGCGAAAACCAGTTGCGATTGCGCGAATAGCGGAATCCGACGCCTGCCTGATGATAGAGGAACCTGCCGTCGAACGACGACGAGGTTTTCTGATTTATCGAGGCATTGTCATCGATGGCGTGGTTTTCGCCCGTGGCATACGACAGCAGGTCGCGGTTGCGCAACTGACATTGCAGCCGATACGAAAAGTTTATCGTCGAGTAGCGTCCGATACGGTCGCGATATGTCGGCTGGATGCGTATCGTCGTGGTTTCGGTGTCGGTGAATTTGCGCGAATAGGTATACCCTATCGTTGCGAGTTCGGGACTCTTTTTGCTCGTTTTGCCAGCCCCGTTGGAGTAGTAGTTGCGGTCAGTGTCGCTGTCGGAGTGGTTTACGCTCGCGACAAGCAGGAACGTCCGTCCCTGACGCAGAAACTTGTAGGAGTATTGCGCGTATGTCGATACCATATAATAGCGGCTCCCGCCCTCGTTGCCGCTCGGCATCCACCGATAGCCCGATTCGCCCCAGCGCAAACTGGTCGAATCGACACGGTTCAACGAACAGTTGTTCGTATAGGTAGCATTCGGAATGATGATGAGTTTCTGCCGTTTGGCGACCTTCCATTCCAAACGTCCGCGGAATTTCAGCGTATGATTATTCGGATTGGCGAACTGGTCGTAATGCGCCGTATCGATTTTGGCAGGAGCGTTGTACCAGCGGTCTATCGTGAAGTCGTTCTTGGCATTCAGATGATTATAGAACAGGTTGCCCTCGAATTTGGCGCGTTTGCGCTGACCCCACCTGTCGGAGTAGTTGAGGGCGAATATCTCCGCCGACGCAACGCCGCGCTGCGAATTGACGGTAAACTGCCGCGACGCATTGGAACGGTTCGGACGGTCGCTCACCGTCATGTCGTCGTCGGTGAGGTTCTGCTTGTTGAGATTGTTCACGAGTGCCATGACCGTTACACGCGCATCGCCGCGGAATATGTTCACCGAACCGCCGGCTGTGTATTTGTGCTTCGGAGCGATGTTGCGCGCGGCAGCGGGCTCGTAGCCATAGCCGGCGTGCACCTTGCCGAAACTGCTGTGGGACAGGGTCTGACGCGTAACGATATTTATCACTTTGCCGCCCTCGCCGTCATCCACGCCCGTTATCTGCGCAGCCTCGCTCAACCGGTTGTAGACTTCGATATGCTCGACCGCCTGTGCCGGGATGCTTTGCAACACTTGCTGGACGTTGCCGCCGAAAAACTCCGTGCCGTCCACGTATATCTGTTTGACGACCTCGCCCTGCGCCTCGATTCTGCCCTCCGAAATGGTAATTCCGGGCATCTTGCGCAACAACGCCTCCACCTCGGCGTCGGTAGCGACCTTGAATGCGTCGGCATTGTAGCGCAGCGTGTCGCCCACCATCGTGGTGCGCGTCGAAACGACCTCCTTGACGACGGTGTCGATGCCTATCGACGACGATTTCATCTCCAAAATGCCGACATCGAGCGGCAGCGACGCGACCTCGAACGCGAATTCGCGGTCTTCATAGCCTATGAACGTGGCGACGCACCTGTACGAGCCGGAGCGGAGAGCCGGAATCTTGAAATATCCGCCGTACTCCGACGTGTAGTAGCGCACCTTGTCCGGGGCGGCGACGGGCACGACCTCGATAACCGCGCCTGTTACGCCTTCGTTGTTATCTTTGTCGAAAAGACGACCCGAAACGGGGACCGACTGTTGGGCTGATGCCGCAACGGCGCATGTTGCAAACAAAAACGACACTATTATGCGACACATCGGTTTCATGGTCTGATCGGGTTAAGTTTTATTGTGCACCGTCGGCGACAGTCCGCCGTTCGCGCTGCACACTGGCAGGTGCGGCGACGATCGAATCGCCGCACCCGAAACACTATCGGTTAGTCATCGAGTTTCGCACTGAGGAACTCGCGGTTCAGACGTGCGATATGCGCGATGCTTATCGATTTAGGACATTCGGCCTGACATGCGCCCGTGTTGGTGCAGTTTCCGAAGCCGAGTTCGTCCATCTTGGCTACCATAGCCTTTGCGCGGCGGGCACCCTCGACGCGACCTTGCGGCAACTTGGCGAGCGACGATACGCGGGCAGCGACGAAGAGCATCGCCGAACCGTTCTTGCACGTTGCGGCGCAGGCTCCGCAGCCTACGCAGGCAGCGGCATCCATCGACTCGTCGGCATCGGCTTTGGCAATCGGAATCGCGTTGCCGTCCGGAACGGAATTGGTGCGAACCGACACGTAACCGCCGGCTTGGAGAATCTGGTCGTATGCCGAACGATTCACCACGAGGTCTTTGATTACCGGGAAGGCGGCGGAACGCCACGGCTCGACGACAATCGTCTGACCGTCCTTGAACTGACGCATGTATATCTGGCAGGTCGTTACGCCCTGCTCGGGTCCGTGCGCATGACCGTTGATGTGGAGCGAGCACATGCCGCAGATACCCTCGCGGCAGTCGTGGTCGAACGCAACCGGCTCCTCGCCATTATGTACGAGGTCGTTGTTCAGGATGTCCAACATTTCGAGGAACGAGGTATCGGCGGAAATATCCTTAACCTGATACTCCTTGAACGCGCCCTTCGATTTAGCGTCTTTCTGACGCCATATCTTTAATGTGAAATTCATGGTTGCAAATCGTTATTAAAGTGATACGTCAGAAAAGGTGTCAGTCCTTGTAGTTGCGCTGAGCGCGGTGCGTGAATTCGTACTCGAGCGGTTCCTGGGTCATTTCGGGTGCCTTGTCCGCCCCCTTGTACTCCCAGACGGCCGCATAGGCGAACCGGTCGTCGTGGCGCAGCGCCTCGCCCTCTTCGGTCTGGTGCTCCGAGCGGAAGTGGCCGCCGCACGACTCCTCGCGGTTCAGCGCGTCGCGGGCCATCAGCTCGCCCAACTCCAGGTAGTCGGCCAGACGCAGGGCCTTTTCGAGTTCGACGTTGAAGTCGTCGGCCCGGCCCACGACCTTCACATCCTTCCAGAACTCCTTGCGCAGCGCCTGGATCTCCGAGATCGCCTTTTCCA
>CAYRSF010000001.1:0-8920 GCA_964427035.1 uncultured Alistipes sp. | reverse complement strand
GATCTGCCGATGTTCGGAAAACCGTGCCGATACAAAAAATACACAATGGTAGATGCCCACGTCGCTGTGCTACTCGGCATGACGATTTCTTAGTTCCCTGCCGCTTTAAGGTGATTAAGGTCGTTAAAGTAATTAAGTAATTTAATGATTGCGGCGGGACTCCCCGCCGTCATCGCGAGGATTCGCATCCGGATTGCAGGCGGATACCCGAAACGGCCTATGCAAGTCCGTGGCGATCTGCCGCTGTTCGGAAAACCGTGCCGATACAAAAAATACACAATGGTAGATGCCCACGTCGCTGTGCTACTCGGCACGACGTGTTTGCCGCGATTAAGTGCGGGTCGATTTTAGCAGTTGAGTTTATCACACTCCATTCTTTTGCGAATATCGTCGAGCACTTCGCCCTTGTATGAAAAATATTTCGCTCCTTGATATGCACCTGAAACATTTCTTTTATCTTCGGGCATAAAAGTCCCTGTGAACGGCGACAGTTTGTAAATGCGACCTTCGTATTCGACATGGTCGTCGTCGGCAACCTTTACTTCCAAACCGGTCGGAATGAATGTTACGGTCGCTCCGATCGGTACATTTATCATACTGAATCTGAATCGAGCCCTCTGCTTTTTATTATCCGTATCGTTCGTGTCGTCGCTTTTCTTTTTTCTGTTCTCGCCGAGATAAACTTCATCTATTTCCGCGTCGTCGAGAGTAGTGGATATATCTTTCAGAATATCCAGTGCTTTTGCGGGGGATACATTGAAAAACTCTCTATTCTGTCGAATGCGAAGATCTGTCAAACGATCGATAGTCTTGTGGATGAGTTTTTCAACCTGTTCATATTTAACCGTTTTTAGCGTCGCATATATCTCGAAAGGGAGAGGAACTGCCGTATTGTCCAGTTCCTTGGAACGAATATCCACTGGTCTTGAACTTTTGCCTATTTTTACCCAATCTTCCCGAAAACTCGGATTTGTCAGAATATATACGTAGCCGGCTTCTTTCATTGTTCGGTATTTTTTACAAAAATAGTAATTATATTGCAATTCGATTAACTTTTTTGTGAACTTATAGTCGAAAACTCGTTGTCGAAAGAATCGTTCACAAAAAAGTTACAGATGCGCAGAGTGAAAAAGGGATTGACTTCGCTTTACTCCGCAAGCGTCATACCGCTCGTCTTTCCCTTGGCGGGGTCGCTTCAAACGAATCGAATTTTATCGAACTTCTACCGTACGGCAATTTTATTGTGGAGTATAACACGTACGAATAAATTCGGCTGTTATACTCCACAATAAAAAAAATTTCCGCCTTCCGGCGGAAACCGTTCGATAAAATTCGATTCGTTTGCGGAAAGAAGGGGATTCGAACCCCTGAAACGCTTTTGACGTTTACTCGCTTTCCAGGCGGGCCAGTTCAACCACTCCTGCATCTTTCCTTTCGGGGTGCAAATATATGATTATTTTCCGAATAAACCAACCATGTACGATTATATTTCGCAGAAATCCGTTTTCATGGCATCCATTCGACGATTCCGACCGCCGGATTTCGTTTGCGCCACTCCGCGAATTCAGCGTAAGAGGCGACATTGTCGCGGATTACAGCCTGATAATATTCGATGCCCATAATTTTCTCGTTGTCGGGCGTTTCGTATTTCAGTCGCAGTATCGTGCGACGCTGCGACTCGGTCATTACGGCGGATATGCGCTCCGCCATTCGCTCGAAATACCCGTCGTACCGCGAACCTTTAAGTATGTGAATCATGTCTATCTGCCACACCTCGCCGTCCGTATCCCGGTACCATGCGTGCCACTCGATGCATGCCTCCGCGGTCGCAAGCAGATTGCGGCATTCGATACGCTCTATCGCCGGATTCTCGGACAGCCGCGACATGGCTCTGAAACTCTCTTCCGCCGTCAGCGACTCGGAATAGACGTGGAAATCGATGTCGCGGTGTTTCATCATCAGCCCCATGGCGACCGACCCTATCGGTCGCACCTCTGCTCCGATGGATTGCCAGATGCCATGAATATCGACCCGTTCGATGATTTCGTGCGCTTTGCGGAGATTCGTCTCCGCGAGTTCGAGAAATCGTTCCATGACTTTACAGGTTATTTATTTATGAAAAGGAGTGCAAAGATATGCAAATTTATTCGAATCCGCATCGACCCGCTTTTTCGTTACCTGTTTTTGCGTGCTGCGCCGCTTTTTATAGCCGCTCGCGATACCGCCGCCGGAATCTTCTCGCGCAGCCGCGAATCGAACGGCGACGGAATGATGTAATCCTTGCCGAAACTCATGCCGTCGCGACCCAACAGCCGCTGCAACTCCTGCGGAACGGGCTGCCGTGCGAGTTCCGCCAACGCTTCGGCAGCGGCGAGTTTCATCGGCTCGTCGATTCGGCGCGCTCCCGCATCGAGCGCGCCGCGGAAAATGTAGGGAAAACCCAACAGATTGTTCACCTGATTCGGCATGTCGGAGCGTCCGGACGCATATATCGCATCCGGACGTGCCGCGAGAGCATCCGAACGCGATATTTCGGGCGTCGGATTGGCGAGAGCCATTATGAGAGGCTCTTTCGCCATGGAGCGTATCATGTCGGCATTCAGCAGATTCGGTTTCGATACGCCGAGAAAAACATCCGCGCCGGCAATCGCTTCGTCGAGCGTCGCAACGTTTCGCTCCGTGGCGAACTCCCGCTTTTCGGATGTCAAATCGGTGCGTCCGACCGTTACCGCACCCCGGCTGTCGCACAATATGATGTTTTCGCGCGCGATACCCATTGAGACGAACATTCTTGCCGAGGCTATTGCTGCCGCCCCCGCACCGCTTACGACTATGCGCAGCGATTCGAGCCGTTTTTCGGTCAGCCGGCAAAGATTCATCATTGCCGCAGCCGCGATTATCGCCGTTCCGTGCTGGTCGTCGTGCATCACCGGAATGTCGAGTGCCTCCTGCAACCGCCGTTCGATTTCAAAACATTCGGGAGCCTTTATGTCTTCGAGGTTTATGCCGCCGAATGTCGGGGCGATGCGGCGCACGCACTCGATGAATTCGTCCGGCATCAGCGCGTCTATCTCGATGTCGAATGCGTCGATGTCCGCCATTTGCTTGAACAGCATGCACTTTCCCTCCATTATCGGTTTTGCGGCGAGCGGTCCGACGTTGCCCAGACCGAGTACTGCCGTTCCGTTGGTGATGACGGCGACGAGATTTCCCCGCCCCGTATAAGCGTACGATTTCGCGGCGTCGGCGACGATTTCGAGTGCCGGCGCAGCGACTCCGGGGGAGTAGGCGAGTGCCAAATCCGCCGGGGTGGAACACGGCTTCGTCGGACGAATCTCTATTTTGCCTGCGCGCCCCTCCGAGTGGTAGCGCAATGCGGCTTCATATAACTCTTTTTCGTTCATTTTTTATGAATTTTAGGTTGCGGCTTTCATCGCAAAAACAGAGCCGCGTATTTATGCGTCTTCTGCGAACTTGCTGTTCAGCCGTTCGCGGCGGATGCCGATAAATGCCTCGTGTTTTTTTCGATGCAATCGCGCAACCGGCAGAAGCGATTGCGCAAAATGCCTGACGGATAACGCATAATGGCGAATGATGCAAGATTCGGGCGTTTTTTCGGCATGTTTTGTACGCAATTTGCGTGTGAGGTGTATGAACCTTAAATATCTGTGTTTATGAAAAAGACAAACGAATCTGCGAGCAACAGTTCCCGTTCGCAAACTCCGAAGAGTAAATCTCGCACGACGACTACCGCAACCGCGAAGAAAACGGATTCTTTGAAGAAAGAGCCGAAGAGCGGCAGCAAGAAGTAAGACGATTCGCAAATGGCTGTCCTCGCGAGGGGGACAGCCATTTCGTTTTATTGAAAACTATCGCCCCCGTCTATTTCTGCGATTCGCTGCGATAGGCTTCCGTTCCGCTGCGGAGAAACTCGGCGAAAGCCGCAGCGTCGAGGTCGTAACCGCGCGGTTCGACAAGTACATCGCCGTTGCGCCCTTGCAGTACGTAGTAGGGTTGCGCATTGACGCCGAAGCGTTTGAGCGCGTAGTAGGAGTTGATTTTTCCGAGCGTTTTGAGAACTTTCCCCGTGTCGGTCGTTACCCAGTCGCTTTCCGGCAACTCCTTTTTGTCGTCGGTGTAAAGAGCGACGATGACATAGTCGTTGCGCAGAATCGACAATACGGCAGAGTCCGCCCATACGCGAGCCTCCATTTCGCGGCAGTTCACGCAGCCGTGCCCGGTGAAATCGATGAACAGCGGTTTGTTCACCTTAGCCGCGTATGCCTCCGCCTCTTTCAGGTCGAAGAACCCTTCGAGCCCGTGCGGCAGATGCAGGAAATCCCCGTATTTCGGTTCGCCCGTTCCGGCATTCGCCGCCGACGGCTGCACCGTCGCTGCCGACCGTGCGATGACGAAATCCTGCGACGTCAGCGGCGGCAGATACCCCGACAATGCTTTGAGCGGCGCACCCCACATTCCGGGAATTAGATAGACCACGAAACTGAATACGGCGATTGCCAATGCCAGCCGTCCGACACCGAGATACGGCAGGTCGCTGTCGTGTGCGAATTTGATTTTGCCGAGCAGATAAAGCCCCAGCAGCGCGAATACGGCAATCCATATCGCGAGGTAGACTTCGCGGTCGAGCAATCCCCAGTGATATGTCTGGTCGGCGACGCTCAGGAACTTGAATCCGAGCGCGACCTCGATGAATCCCAGCACAATCTTTACCGAGTTGAGCCATCCGCCGCTCTTGGGCAGGCGTTTGAGCATCGACGGGAAGAATGCGAACAGAGTGAACGGCAGTGCGAACGCCATCGAGAATGCGAACATCGTGATGACAGGGCTCCAAAATTCGCCCGATGTCGATTTGATAAGCACCGAACCGACGATAGGTCCCGTACACGAGAACGAAACCAGTACGAGCGTCAGTGCCATGAAGAATATTCCGCCGATGCCGCCCTTGTCCGATTGCGCGTCGCTTTTGTTCACGAGGCGGCTCGGCATCGTTATTTCGAACGCGCCGAAGAACGATGCGGCGAATATCATGAATACGGCGAAGAATATCAGGTTGGGCAGCCAGTGCGTCGCCAGAAAGTTGAATATGTCGGCCGTTACGGCATCGCCTCCCACGATTCGGGTTATGACGATTATCGCTGCGATGGGTATCGTGTAGAGCGCGACGATGAAAAGCCCGTACAGCGAGGCGTTCAGCCGTCCTCTCGCCGGCGACGAACTGCCTTTCATGAAGAACGATACGGTCATCGGCACCATCGGGAATACGCACGGAGTCAGCAGTGCGGCGAATCCCCAGAGAATCGCCTCGATGAGCAGCCCCCACATCGAATCGCCGTCGTCTTTCGCGTCCGGCACCGCAGGGATGACCTCCGTTTTTTCGGAGATTTCCGCCTTTCCGACCGCTTCTTTCGATTCGCCGGCAGCCGTCGGTTTCGCACCGATATCGAAAGTGAGTTCCGCCTCCGTCGGCGGAATGCAGTTGCGGTCGTCGCATACCATATATTCGATTTCCGCCTTTACCGTCGCCGTCGGAACGGAGAGCGTAACCGACTGCTCGAATACGGCTTTATGTTCGAAATATCCGATTTCCATTTCGAACATTTGGTCGAATATCCGCTTCGATTTCGTCTTTTGCACCAACTCTCCGTCGAGCGAAACTCCGTCGGCAGCCGCGAATTTTATCGCAGTGGCATTCGGTCCGCCCTCGTAGGGTCCGAGGTCGTACATATGCCAGCCGTCGGCTATCGCCGCCGTCATCACAAGCGTATATCGCCCGCCGCCTTTGTCCTCGACGGAACCTTTCCAGCGTACCGGATTCTCCTGTCCGCGCGCCGCCGCAATCGAAAGGCACAATACGAAAATCGTCAGAAACCTGTTCAGTGTATTCATTCTTGTCGCAACGTTTTTATATCTGCGCAAATATACGAATAAAAAGCAAAACCGAAAATCCGCCATTGCTTTTTATTCGCTCCGCCCGCCCATAAAATCCTCCGTGCGTGCGTGAGACTTGTCCTCCGAATTCATCCGGGCATTTCCGCGCGGAGATTACGGGCGAATCAGAAGATGCGCATCATTCGCAGACAAATTTCGAAGCGGACGGATTCGGTCTGCACTCTCTTTCGTCTTTATTTTTGCTGCATGATGTTCTAAAAGTCGTATTTTGTCCGATTCGTATCATATTATTCCAAAATAAGGATTACATTTGACAAAAATCTATCTTTTATGGGAAATAATGAGTTTTTTCAATATCATGTCGATGATATAAAAAGAAAGTTCAAGAATTTTGAATTTTTGGAGTGCCACGGCGCAGTTGTCGCACACCTGAATATTGCGGATGACATCGTTGCCGACGAATTGAAATATCCGTGCCGCATCAATTCTTTTCTCGCTTTGATTTGCACGCGCGGTTCGGTCGATTTCTCGTCCCGCCTCTCACGTCATCATCTCGAACGGAACATGATGTACGTTTCGCCCGCGACGATTCTCGAATTCCATGCGAGCCGGGATTGCGAACTCTACATGTTCGCATTCAACGGCGATTTCGTCGCTGAATACAATATCGACATCCAACTGGTCATGCCGATGATTTCATCGATTCAGAACGATTTGATGCTGCATATCCCCGACAATTACATCTGTCGTATAACCAATGGTTTCGGTGAGTTGTACAACGAGTTCGGCAACCGCCCCGCGACTCCGTTCCGCAATCTGATAATGGGACATATACTCTGCGCGATAATCTACCGCATTTGCGAATCCGTGTCGCAGAACGCCCCGTCCAAACCCGCGCCCGGCGTCAAGGACCGCAGCGCGGAATATTTCGAGCGGCTGATGAAACTGCTGTCGGACAATTTCCGCGTCGAGCGCAGTGTCGAATTTTACGCCGACAAGATGAATCTGACGCCGAAACATCTCTCCCGTGTCATCCGCAATTTCACGGGCAAATCGGTTCATCAGTGGATAGACAGTATCGTCGCTCTCGAAATCAAGAACCTGCTGCGCTATTCGGATATGAGCATACAGCAGATATCCATCGAACTCAACTTCCCGAATCCGTCGTTCATGGGTCAGTATTTCAAGCGCATAACTGGCAAGACGCCGGGCGAGTTCAAGCGCGAGCGATGATTCGGCGCGTTTGGTCGTGAAATGTACGCTGCGGAATTTTCCGCAGCGTTTTTCATGGCATTTCCGTTCGGCATTCCGGCGCGAAATGCGCATCGCACCCGGATATTGTGCGGAAAACTTGATAATTCGCTCTCGGAGATTGCAATATTTTATTTCAAAAAAGCAATAAATTTGCCTATAATTAAAAATTTATTTTTAACTTTGAAATCGGAAATAATATTCTTTACCTAAAACATAATTTATAATGAAAAAAATCTACTTATTTATCGGCTTGGCATTAAGCATGTTAGCCGGAGGTTGCTCGAAGGAGGATCCGAAAGTGCCGGAGACTCCGGGCGGGAAGGATGACGTTACCGTGCGAATTGCGGCGACTATCTCCGAAGAGAATCTGCTTTGGAGCGAGGGCGCATCGATTGCGGTTAATGGTTTGGAATCTTCCGCACTCGCAGCCGGCGGAGAAGCGACCGCGACGTTCGAGGTCGTGAACGCATCGGCACCGCTGAAAGTCGTTGCTCCGTTCAAGGCTTACGCTGCGGGCGACATCATAACCGTTCCTGACACGCAGACCTACGTTGCGGACGGATACGATGCAGGGGCATTCGTGATGTACGGTTATACCGATACGGTCAGCGAGACCGAAGACAAAAAGATTTCGACTGCCGAGGTCGAGATGCACGCCGCCTGCGGTATCGTCAAGTTGCCTATGACGATTGTCGAGGGTGCCGCTGCCGTCAAGACCGTTGCGCTGACTGCTGCCGATTCGGGCGATGTAATCGCCGGCGAATGGAACGTCGATTTCTCGACGGGCAATGTTACGGTCGAAAAGGGCTTCGATACCGTTAATCTCGACTGCGGCGAGGCGGGCGTGGCACTCGGTGCTGCGGCTGTCGATTTCCGCTTCGTCATACCTGCCGCCGTCTATGCGAAAGGCGTGATTATCGAGGCTACCGATACCGAGAACCACAAATTCGTATACGAATACACCGACGCGCTGACTGTCGAAGCCGGTGCCGAGACGGCACTCGCGCCGCTCGCATTCCAAATCATCGAGAAGGAGGATGCGACGCTGAACATCACTATCGCCGAGCCTGCGATTAAGTGGGTTGCCGGCGACGAGGTGGTGGTCAATGGAGTTCTCTCTTCGGCGGTGGCTGATGCCGACGCCGGCAAATCGACCGTTTCTTTCGATTTGAAACAGGTCGCTCACCCTTATACGGTTCTCTATCCGCGCGACCTTTACACGACGAGCGGCCGTCTGCGTTTCTATGACGAGCAGCGTCTGCTCGCAAACGATTTCGACCGCGAGGCTCTCGCCATGGTCGGCTACTCGCACACTGCCGATGTAACGCTGCATAACGTCTGCGGTCTGATAAAGATTCCTATCACCAACAACTACGAGACCGATGTCGTTACCATGAACAAAGTCTGCCTTACGTCGAACGACGGAAACGCACTGGCGGGCAAGTTCAATATAAATTATAGGAATGCGACCCTTTCCGAGATTTCGGCTGTCGAAACTTTGACGCTTCTTCCGGAGGAGGGCTCCGAGGGCATCGTTATTCCGGTCGGCGAAACCGTCTATGTTTATGCGGTCGTTCCGGAGGGTCAATTCCCGAAAGGTCTTACTATCGATGTCTATTCCAACGTTGCGAATTTGACAGGCGTTCAGTGCACTCCTGCCGGCGGTCTGAATATTACCCGCGGCGAGGAGACCGAAATCCCTGCTGTCGAATATGCCGAAGTTAAGATTGAAAAGATTACCACGGCTGAGGAATTT